>NZ_CAUJAN010000001.1:0-300000 GCF_963082495.1 Methanobrevibacter sp. V74 | reverse complement strand
CAATACAAGCTCAATACTTTTAGCTATTTCCTCATCAGAGATTAATTCAATGTTTGGTTTATCCCTTTTTCTAATAACTACATTATTATTTGAAGCATCATATAAAAAGTCCCCAATTTTGATAATGCTTCCAGTGCTTTCTGCATTATCAATGGCAGCATTAACAGTTTTTTTCAATTTAGATCCGGCCCGTTTAATATGGCAACTATCTTTAATTCTTTTTGTTACTTCATTAACATGAATTGGACCTTCAATATCAACAATTAATTTAACACTATCAGCCACAGTATCAATAGACTTTTTATATAAATCATCTGATGAACTAAGACCAATGTCTCCAGATTGAACATAATTAAAAATATTGGATTCGAGTTTCTTTTTACCCGGCAATTTATGATTATCAAAAGCTTTTAATTGATTATCCTGTCTGTGTCTTTCTTTTTCAATTTGTTTGTAATCTTCATTAGCTGATAGAATAATGTCCTCCAAATCTTGGTCTTTCAAATCTTCTCTTCTATGTTGTTCATGAACCGGAACAATAACATCTTCATCGCTTTCGATTTCTTTTTTAAGAGCTTCCATTTTCATTTCTTTTTCAATTCTTTGCTCTTCTTTTTCAGCGAAAGTTAATCCTTCTTCCTTTTCAATTATTAAATCAGAATCATCCTCAGGCATATTTAAATAGTCAGCAGGATCATATTCTTCAGTTCTGTCAACTACAGAAACATAATCAATTTGCGTTGGGTTTTCAATTTCCTTTAAAGATTTATTAATATATGCCATGTCTTTTTTAATTCCTTTTATAGACTCTTTTACGGTTCTAGGCTTTTCATCTTCATAGTAGAAATTGTTTTTTCTAAGTTTACTTGTAACATCATTTGAACCTTGATAATAAGTAACTCCATCACCTGTAGCTTCGTTTATATCAGTTTCTTCAACTACCTCCGAAGTTTCAGCATCTTGAATTTCCACATCATTATTATCGATTTTTGGAGTTTCACTTTCTGATTCGTTAATGTCATATTCTTCATTGGAATCATCATCTTCCAAATCAAATACTTTTTTATCACCATCGATTTCAATATTATCAAAAGTTTCATCAATGTACTCTTTTTTAGCATCTTCAACAATGTTTAAAATATCATCGGAATCATCATTATCCCAATCAGGCAAATTATCATTGAATATGTTCAATTCATCTTCTGAATCATCTCCCAAAGCATAGGAATCATCATCATTAACAATTTCAGCTTCTACAACAAAATCCTCCTTAGGAGATGGTTTGTGCAATTCTGTGACATCATCAATGAATTCTCCTTTAACCGTTTTAACTTCCTGAGGTTTTAATTTAGTTTCTCCGACTACAACATCAGATATAATTGATTTTACGAAATTTGAATGTTTAGATTTGCTATTTACTGGTTGTTTATCCATTATCTGTGAGTTATCATCTGATGCTAAATTCTTTTCTTCATTAGACACATCATTAGAACTTACATCATCACCACCATGATCAACAACAATATAATCATCATCAGAACCTAAATCAACCCTTTCATCAATATCAGATTCCACATCACTACCACCATGATCAACAACAATATAATCATCATCAGAACCTAAATCAACCTTTTCTTCAGGTTTAATATTAAAACTCAAATCTTCATCATCACTATGATCAACAATAATATAATCATCATCAGAACCCAAATCCACTTTATCATCAATTACATGTTCTTTTTCAGGAGTAACATCAGGAACAATATGAAGATTTTTATCTTTTTTAGAGGAAGACTTTTTATTAGCATTAGTTTTTAAACCTTTTTTAGGTTTTTCTTCAACAATAGGTTCTTTAATATCTTTGTCTATTTTACTGCTAAATTTCACATTCGGAACTTCTTTAGTTGTTGTCTTTTCAACTACCTCCTCATTATGGTCAACAGGAATATAATCATCATCAGAACCTAAATCCACTTTATTATCAACTATAGACTCCTCTCTAGAATTAACATCAATATCGGGAGTTTCATCCAAATTAGGTTTTAAATCATCATCCAAATTAGAATTATCACCTAAATCTTTATGGAATTTAAGAGAATCAAAGAATGATACTTTTTTATCCTCTTCTTCGGCAGAATTAGGATTAATAAATGATTTTATTTTATTGCCTAAAGATTGAGATCCAACATCTTCATCAGCATTATCTTCTGCAGATATCTCCTCATTAAATTCACCTATTTTAGCATTATCACTTGATTTTGGAGTGTCTTCATCACCACCAGAAGCTTCAACTTCACTACTGTCCACTAAATCATCACGTTTGTGAACTTCTTCCTCACTGCTAGAATTTTCAACTTCACTACTGTCTGATAACTCATCACTACCTTGAATTTCTTCATCATCACTAGGAGATTCAACACTGACAAATTCCGAGTCATCTTCTCCAAATTCACTTTTAGGCATTTCAACACTGACAAATTCAGATTCCCCTTTAACTTCTGATTCGTCATTATTAATTGAGGGATTAACTTCATCCTCATTGCCGAATAAATCTGAGGGATTAAGTTTACTTACATCAATAGGCTTTTCTAAAATATCTCCATCATCTACTTTTTCAACTTCAACAAAGTCAGCAGGTCCAATATCTTCAATGTTGATTTCATTAGCTTCCTCTTCTTCTTTCGCTTTTCTTTCAGCTTCTTCTTTTTCATGAGCAATACGTAATTCTTCAGCTTTCTTTTCAGCTTCCAATCTTCTTTTTTCAGCTAATCTTTTCTCTTCTTCAGACCTACATCTTTCTTCTTCACGAGACGCTTTGATAGATTTTTCAACGTTTTCTAATAATTTTTTACGACCTAAGTCTCTGTTTCTATACCAATCAGTAGACCATAAGTGATATAGTTTCCAACCTAAACCAGTTAATACTTGTTCACGAAGCCTGTCCCTGTCCCGAGCTACTTTACTTGATGAATACATTTTTCCATCAGTTGTAATTCCCAAAATATATTTTCCAGGATTTTCATCATCAACAATAGCTAAATCCACTCTAAAACCCGCACAACCAATATTTTTGTCAACAGTATAACCATTTTCTTGTAAAAAGCTTGCTATTGCATCTTCAAAAGGTTCTTTAGTTGATTCACTAACCTTTTGAGTTCCAAGTGTTAAGTTTTCTGCATATTCCAAGAATTCTTTTAATGATTTGACACCATATGGTGGGTTAGCTGTTAGATTCATATCATGAGCTTTAAAGTTTGAGAATACTACGCATTTCTCTCTTGCACGTGTGATTAATACATTTAATCTTCTTTCTCCACCATCTTGGTTTAGTGGACCAAAATTAAGAGACATTTTACGGTCTTGGTCATAACCATAACCTACACTAATCAAAATAACATCCCTTTCATCTCCCTGAATTGTTTCAAGGTTTTTGACAAAGAAACGTTCTTCCTTGTTATCTGAGAACAATGGTTCATATTCCGGGTGTTCTTTACGTTTTACCTCTAATTCCTCTAAGATTGCATTTTTCTGAGCAACAGAAAATGTTCCAACACCTAAACTTTTACTATCACCATACTTTTCAAAGTGATTGAATATTTCATCAACAACATCTTTTGCCTCTATAGGATTTTTAGATGATGTTCCTCTTAAATATACAGTATTTGGATTATATCTAAATTTTAAACCAAGTTCAGGATCTGAATGTGAAGGTGAAGGATAAACTAACAAGTCATCATCATAAAATTCACGATTTGATACGGAAATTAAGGATTCATGGCGTGAACGATAGTGCCATTTAAGCATTTTAACTGGGAATGATAATTTACATAAATGTAAAATACTTTCCATGTCAAGAGAGGTTGCCTCTTCTTCATCGCTTTCAGCATCAGACATTTGGTCGAAAAATGATGTTGGAGGCAATTGTTGAGTATCCCCCATAACTACAGCAGTTTTTCCTCTCATAAATGCACCTAATGCATCTTCTGGTTTAACTTGACTTGCTTCGTCAAAAATAACAACATCAAATTGCAATTCCTCATTTGTCGGATCTAAGTATTGGGCAATAGACAATGGACTCATCATAAAACAAGGTTTAATTTGTTTTATCATTCCACCAGTTTTTTCCAAGAGTTTTCTAACTGGCATGTGCCCACTTTTTCTTGTAAACTCTCCAGCTAATATTTTTGCTTGTGGATTTTCTGTTCCTCCAAATATCTTTGGAATATTGCTGTTTAATTTATGGTAAATTCTTTTACGGTTTAGTGTTAAAATCTTTTTATCTAAATCCTTAAATTCACGAATACGATTTTCATGTAATTCACCAACAAATGTTGCAAGTTCATGATTTTCAAGGAATAATATATTTAAAAGTGAATCTGCGAAGTTTCCTTCAACTAATGCTTCAATATCCTCTTTTTTAATGTTTCTCTTTTCAATTGAATCCACAAACATTTTAGCATTAGAGCTTTTAAGTGCATTTTTAGTATTCAAGTATTGGGACCATAAATGAAGACTTGATAGTTGTCCTCTCCAATTATACAACTGTTCTTGCCATGCTTCAAATTGTACATCCCCGGTTTCCCGTTTAAAGATTAATTTACTTCTTGGATTTAATTTATCTTTAAGTCTTGATAAGACTCTTACGAATTCTTCACCAGAATCAATATACTCAGATAAATCTCTTTCAGGATTAATATCAAATAAATCTTTACTCATTAAGTCAATGGTATTCTGTGAAAATGTTCCTTCCCTAACTAATGCAGTAAATTCATTCATCCAACTAGCAATAGCTTTTAAATCATTAGGATTTGCATTTAGATGCCAATATCCTCCATAATATTTTTGACCTAAAGGACTATTGATTTCTAAAGTTTTTCTCATGTGAATTACGGCTTTTACTTGTTGCAGATCATTTATGATTTCACTGATACTGTCTGGAACTTGAATGGCATAATATCTATCAACAATTTCAATATGTTGTTTACTGCTAAATAAACGGAATTTCTTAGTGGATAAATGCTGTAACTCATATATTAACCTATCAATATCTGCCTGTAGGATACTTTGATTAAATTTATTTAATGCCGGTGCGGATCTTTGGTATTTTTCAAGCTCCTGAATCAATCTAAATGCATCATCAGTATTATTATTCCATGCCCCTGATTTAATTATATTTCCGTCAATCGATTCTGCATTTTGAGATTTGATTATTTCAAAGGCAGATAGAGAATTTTGAAACTCATTTAAAGTATTTGGTTTTTTAATTCCATAAATATCATAAACCCTTCCACGTTCCACCAAGAAAGTATCCAGCGCATGAAGAGTATCATTAATAAGCATTTCTATTTCTCTTAAATCAGCTGGAAGCAAACTTTTAGGAGCGCATTTGCTCCATGGATTCTCCTTAGAAATTGTTTGATATAATTCAGATAGATTTTCCAAAGCTATTTTCATATCATCCAAATCTTTTAAAGTAACACTTTCAGGATTTTCAAATCTGACTAATGGCATTAAAGCATCTTTTCTAGCAAAATGGTCATCAGCTGATTCTTTCATCCCATATAATTGGAATGGAGTTAAATTAACTGCAAATGCAGGTTTATGAATAATTTGAGAATAATCATCAAGTTGACGACGTAAAGTTTCTAATTTGCGAATGGTATTATCGATATTTAAAGGCTCTTGAGCACGTACATTTGTAGCCTTTTGCAAGTCTTTAAGGAATTTTTTACGTCTTGTTTTATGTGAATGTAATTCTAAAACGAATTTACCTAAACCAACTGCAGTCAATCTGTCTTTTACAACATCCAATGCTGCCATTTTTTCTGAAACAAATAAAACTGATTTGCCTTCTGCCAATAATTCAGCTATTAAATTTACGATTGTTTGTGATTTACCAGTTCCCGGAGGTCCTTCTACAACTAAATTTCTACCTGCTTTAACATCCTGGATAGCTGCAATTTGAGATGAATCAGCATCAAGAACCTGATACATGTTTTGATATTCTAATTGAGTATCAATATCTTCTTCTCTAAAAGCTTCTTGATTATTTTTAGCAGGATTAAAAATAGCTTGTATTAATTCGTTTTTAGTTAAATCAACATTATCTTCCCATGCTTCCGGGTTTAAATCATTATACATTACAAATTTTGTAAAACTAAAGAAACCTAAAGCTACATTACTGTTAACTTTCCATCCATCCATCCTAGATACTGCACGGCGTACGCTAGCGATGTAATGATCAATGACTTCACCATATTTTTTAAATTCAAAATCTGGAAGTTCAATGCCCGCTTCCAATAATTTAGCTTTAAGTGAAATATTTGTCTGAATATCCTCTCCAGTCCATTCAAGATTAAATGATTCCCCTACTTTTTTCCTCTCCATTGCAACAGGAATCAATACTAAAGGAGCATTGTTCTTTTGTTTTGGTTTAGATTTATCCTTCCACTCTAAAAAGCCAATGGCCAAGTATAAAATATTATAACCTTGCTCTTGAAGCATTGTTTTTGCTTGGTTATTAATGTAATATAACCTTTTTTGGAGTTCTTTTGGAGTTAAATCAGTGGCTAATTTCTTATCTCCTTCTGAAAACTTTGAAAAATCAAATGGAATATGATCCCAAACTGAGGATTTATCTTCTATTTTATCCTTTTTATTAGCTACAAAGTACATTTTACTGTCTTGTAAAACTAAAGTTTGAAAAAGATTTATTGGTGTTTGATTTACTATAGTAATAGTTTTAGCCCTTGTTTTAAAATTAAGAAGTTGATTTCTTAAAGTTAAATCCAATAACTCTCTACGTAAATTTTTAAATTCCTTTTCGATTATATTATTTGACTTGTTTAACATGATGACCCTTTAAAAAGTGTAAAAAAAATTCAGAATGTATGTATAACTATAATTTATTTGATTAATAAAGTTTTCTAAATGTTGTAAAAAGCTAATAACTAAAATTTATGCCTGAAAATGAAGTAAAATAATGAATGTTCGCTGAAACTAAGTGTTTTTAAATTTTAGCATTGTACTATTTCTATTTTTTGAACTTTAAAAGAATATTGGCTGTTTTTAATTTAAATTCCTACTTAAGTGATTAATTAACATTATGAAAAATTAAATTTCAGAAGCAATATTTAATAATGCCTGATTAAGCCATGATTTTTTAGTTTACATATGAATTTAACTTTAAAAATGGCCAAAATTTCTTAATTTTTCACTAGCAATTAAAGAAGCAAAATCACCTGATTTTACAATAGAATAATTGTTAAGCCTATATGAAACATAAGCGGCCATATAAGTATCGCCGCATCCTGTAGTATCAACTATATCCTCACATTCAACAGCATCTATTTTGATTTCACGGCCGCAAATAATCCTAGACCCATGACTTCCATCAGTTATAACTATTTCATCTACATCATAGCCAACGCCGATTATCTTTGCTTCAGATTCATCCATGAATATTGCATTAACATTTGATAAAATACTGTCCAACTTATCAAAGCTATCTAATTTTAAGGTATAGTTTTCATTTACTTGCACATCTGGAAGTCTTAAAAATCCTTGTATTGATAAGAACACAGGAACATCGAAACTTTTTAAATATTCAATAGTTTCAACTGGAAAATCATACCTGTTAAGTGGATTTATAACAAATCCATCAATTTTTTCAGGTAAAATCCCCTCCAAATCTGAAGGTAAAATTGGAATATTGGCAAAATTACTGGATTGCTCACGTATATCCAAATTATCTTTATTGGGATAATTGTTTATAAAAAAATGAGTATCTTCTTTCTTAATTACTTTGACTTTCTCCAAATCCGGAAAATCATTAACTAAACTTTCATCTGAACAGTTAGTGATAGCTAAGTAATCCTTGTAAAATTCCTCAAAAACAAAACTTTGAAAGTAAGTTGCTCCACCTACTTTGTGAAACTCATCATCTCCAATAATAACTAAATCTTTAGTAACCGGCCCAATAATAACTAGTGTCATGTGAAAATTAAATCCCAAATTTTTTTTTAGATAATTTCAAAAAATCAAGTGAATGGATTTTCACGACACGGATTTATTAAAAATAAATCCAAATATGGTGAAATCACCTAATTTTTGAAAGAAATGTTCTATGAATTAATCAAATTCAATAGTGCTACCAACAATATGACATTTAGATACAATGTTATAAATCTCTTTTCTGATTTTATCTTTGATTTCACTCATCAATGGAAACCCTAATTGTTAAAACAGAACCGATCCGTCTAGTGACCAAACATGAATCACCAATTGCACTTGCACATCCAATTGATTCGAGGGATGATTTAAATTCATCTGCATCAAAATTATCCTGTGTTTTGAAGCAAACTTGATTGATTTATTAAATTACACCCTAAATTAAATAAAAGCATAATGCAATTCCAATTGAAACAAATGAATCTGATATAGCGCCCCACCCAAAACTATAATATATGACATGAGATAAAATTGCAACACATTCAAAGACATCTCTGATAACTCATGAATACAATCGCTTAATGTTGCCACACTGTTAGTTGCAAGACCGCAAATGATGGCAGTGATATTAAAAATAAGATTCATGAAAAATACAAATGCTAAATTTTACCCAGCTTGTAGTGAAAATATGTATCTAATCCCATGAATATATTATTTAAAAAAAGAAATATAAAAATGTTATTTAAATTTGAGGATGATTTTTAAAGAAAATTTAAGTTAATTATATATAATTTAAAAAGTAAAATCATAATAGTGATTTAAAATGGCAATAATTGGAACAACAATATTTTCCCACATACTTCCTGTGATGTTTGGATTTTTCGCATTTATTTTGATAATTTCTGGATCTTTAGAAAACAATAATCCTAAATTAGGTTTAGGAGTTATACTATTTATTATTGCTTGTGTTTTCCCATATTTAGTTTTAAGTGTTCTAGTCTAGGAGTTTGACTTCTCCTGAATGAAGACTAGTTCCAATTAATACTTTTTTTATACCTAATGACTCTAATTCACTTAAAGAATCTTTATTTACTCCACCAGCAATTATTAATTTTTCTTTCAGTTCACTGAATTCATTTAATAATTTTTCATTATATCCTTTTTCAGTACCGACACTACTAATATCTAAAAGAATAATTTCATTAGAATCAAGTCTTATTAAAACATCTTTTAATTCAGACAATGTCATATCCAAATGATTAGCAAGCAATTCATTATTTTTAGTGTCAATACTTACAACAATCCTCTCTTTTGGATATTTTTCAAAGATTTTTTCCATCTCTTCAATGCTTTCAATAGTTTCTGTTGGAACAATGACCTTGTAGGCATAATCAAGGAAAAATTCAAATGCTTCGCAATTTTTAACTCCACCATCAAACATTACTGGAAGTATTGTGTTGACCATTTTAATCTCATTGATATTGTGTCCTTTTGATTCAATCAAATCTAAATCCGCAATATACATTTCATCAGCACCATTGAGTTTTAAACCTTGAGCTATTTCCACAGGACTAGCGGATTTTGCAAAAACAGTATTTAAAAGTTGATAAGTGTCCCTCATTCCGGATTTGCCACTTACAGCTTGATGTTGTTTTAAATCTATTACTGGAATTTTTTTAATCATGATATAAAATTAGAAAAAACTAGTATTAAAAACTTAAGGAGGTTAGATGAACTGAAATATTATTCAGTCCATCCGAAGTATAAAACTTATGATCAATTTTTCGGTAATAACAATATGTGTTATGAACCCCTACTTATTAAGTTAATTTACATAGTATATAAATGTTACTATAATTTAAAAAAATTAAAGTGAACTTGAATAAATCATTTATACTTAATTATGACAATATTAAACATAAATATAAAGAAAAATAATTTTCATTAACAAATTGTATAAAAAATTTTAAAACAATAAAACACGAAAATTTAGAGACCTTAAAAATGGTTAAAATTAATAAAAGTAACTTGATAAAATTTATTTGAAAAATAACATTATAAATTAAAGTTTGAAGTAATTGAAGAGGGAATTTGAAAGATAGTATTTTGTGTTTGTCCAATTTATGCTAAGCTATTATATTACTACTTTCACCTCCTATTTTTTTTAGTAGGCAACAAAAGTCCAATTTATGCTAAGCTATTATATTACTCCAAACTCTATATAATAATTATGAAATAATAATATAAATACTTTTTTAAAAAAAAGTAATACAAATAATAATATAAAATATAATAAAAGTATTACTAAAAATTTTAAAAAAAATAATTAAACTCTGCAATTATCATCAATATAGGAATCAAATCTTATATAAGCTTCATCAATGGCTTGAAAGATTTTTTCTTGAGTAATATCAGATAACTCATCAAAACTAACTCCAACATCAACATCAACATCTAATTGATTGTCTTTATAATCTAGAACAATGTCCAAATCTAAATCTTCGATTTCCTTTGAAGGTAATGCTTTTGAAACTTCATTTTCTAAAATTTCACCAAAGTCATCAGAAATAGTTGCCAAATCATCTTGAGTTAATACTTTAAGTTTTGACATGAAAATCTAAAAAAAATAAAAGGTTTAAGCCTATTGGCCCGTACCTTGCATAGCTGCTTGAATATTACTTTGCATCTCTTCAAGTTTTTTCATAACTCTTTCTTCTTGACGAGCCATAGTTTGTTTTCTTAATTGAAGAGTTTCTAACTTATCTTCCATATCAGCTAAAGCATCTGCATATTCTACTTTAATAAGTAAAGTACCAGCTTGTTTGAATACTTCGGTATTTTCATCAGTTTTTTTAAGTTCTTCTAATGCTTTTTCAGTTTCTTGAACCTGTACTTCAACATTTTGAATTTGCATAGTTATAGCTTGAGCTTGTTGTTGTAATTGTTGAAACTGGTTTAATTGTTCTTGAATATTTTCAGGAATCTCCATTATATCACCTTTAATTATTATATAAAATTAATCTGTTAAAGTATTTATTTCTAATGCTAATTTAATCCACTTAATTGCCGAGTTAACAGAAGCTCTAAATGAAGTAGAATCATCTGCATCAATATTAATCATAATATTAGATCCATCTAACTCAATTGTCATGGATGATCTAAAATCCGGAGCAGTTTCAAATTCTAAAATTATTGCATCATAAATAATTTCAGCTTGATTGCTACTTTCAAATTCAACAGCTATATTACTTTTCACATGTTCCAGAGGACTTTCATCAATCATTTGTGACCTCTAAAATCTTTTTAACATTAATTTGGAATTCACGTTTATCTCCAAACTTATTAATGAAATGAATTCTAGCTACTGAATCATCGCTTTTAGAAACTAAAATATAATTATCTTCTGCTTTGTCTACTAAATCTAAGTCTAAAATTTCACTTAAAACATCAAGTTCTTTAACTTCAGACACTAATTTTAATTTATATGGTGCAATATCTGATTTTTCTTTAGCTAATGTTACACCAATAAGAATCGTAAGTAATAATTCACCTTTATTTGAATAAAAAGAAATTCTACTCGGATTTCCTTTAATCTCATTAACAACAGCTAAGTTATATTCATCTACTTCTATTGTCTTTAACAATAACTCACGCATATTCATTTTACCTCTATTAACTGAAATTGAATCTGTAGCATGTGCTAAGTTTTTACAAAACTTTCTAGTTTTTTGAGAAGGTTTTCTAGAAGTTGATATTAACATTTAAATCAAAAATAGTAAAAAAATTTAGTAAAAGCAAAGGTATTATCTTGCTTTTATAACTCTTGTGGTTTCTGGAACATTTTTAAATAAAATCCTATATCTGCATTTAGGACATTTATTTTCCATGTAGCTTTTATGGTCTACTTCTGCTCCACAACGTGGACACCTATACAAGGCCTATTCCTCCACTTTAATATCTCTAATACTGCGTGCTGCAGATTTTGCCATAGGGGTTTGAGGAACATAAGCTCCACCAGTGAATACTGCACCACATTTTCTGCATTTCCAAATTCCAGCAGCTTGTCTTTTTACATATGGCCTATCACATTTAGGACAAACATGATTTTTTTTCATGTTTTCTTCAATGATTTTAACAGATCTTTTAGCTTTTCTTCCGTATCTTGCACCGAACCTACCTGTAATACCCACTTTTTTAGTTCTTGCCATTTATATTCTCTCCGTAATGAATTATAATTTAAAATAAATTGATTATATAAAATAATCATAAAACTATCTAATATTACAATATTAGATTAACTAATATTTAAATGTTTGCTTAAAAATAGCATATTAAGTAAAAAATTACTTTTTTGATGAGAAAAATAATTACCTATAAATCTTTTTGTCAATTCCAAACTTCCCATCAAAAAAATTCAAAATAATATTCAACTAGTCAAGTGTTGGATAATTAGGACTTTCATTAGTAATTAATAAGTCATGTGGATGAGATTCTTTAATACCACTGCTTGTAATTCTAACAAAGTTTGCTTTTTCCTGCATTGTTTTAATATTTTCAGCACCACAATAACCCATAGATGATTTTAAACCACCTACTAATTGGAATAATATTTCAGAAACAGTTCCTTTATATGGTACAGCTCCTTCAATTCCTTCTGGGACATATTTAGTATGGTTCATTTTACTTTTTTGTCCTTGGAAGTATCTATCTGCCCCACCATCAAATTCACTGGTCATTGCACCCATTGAACCCATTCCACGGTATTTTTTGTATTGTTTACCATTCATAACAACAATGTCTCCCGGAGCTTCGTATGAAGCTGCAAGTAAGTTTCCAAGCATTACAGCATCTGCACCGGCACCAATTGCTTTTGCAACATCACCAGAATATCTAATGCCTCCATCAGCAATAACTGGAATGTTTGATTCAGCTGCTGCATCAGCAACATCTGAAATTGCAGTTAATTGAGGTACACCAACACCTGCAACAATACGGGTGGTGCACATTGAACCGGGACCAATACCTACTTTAAGTGCATCAACACCCATTGATATTAAGTCTTCTGCAGCTTCTGCAGTTGCAATGTTACCTACACATAATTCAGCATCAATATTATCTTTAATAGTTTCCGTAAATTTAACTACATTCATATTATGAGCATGAGCACAATCAATTGAAATAATATCCGCACCAGCTTGGTCAAGTGCCATTGCACGGTCCAAGTCAAATGGACCACAGGCAGCAGCAACTAAAAAATCACCATTATCGTCTCTTGATGCACTAGGATATTGGGATCTGTTTAAAATATCTTTAATAGTAATAATTCCAACTAATTTACCATCACGAAGAACAGGCAATCTTTCAACTTTATTATCATAAGCAATATTCAAAGCCTCTTCGGCAGTAACTCCTTCTTCAACAGTTACAACCTCTGAAGTCATGATATCTTTAACCGTCTTATCAGGTTCTGATTTTAAAACAGGCCTGATATCTCTTTTAGAGATAATGCCTATAATTTCATCACCGTCAACAACCGGCAGGCCACTGATAAGTTCATCTTGCATTTTTGCCTGAACATCAGCAATAGTTGAATCTTGAGTAATAGTTACAACATCACGAATAGTTAAATCTTCAGCACATTTGACTTTTTTAACCTCTTCAACCTGTCTTTCAAGTGTGATGTTTCTGTGAATTACACCTACCCCTCCTTCCTGCGCCATAGCTATTGCAAGATCTGCTTCAGTAACAGTATCCATAGCAGCACTTAAAATTGGAATATTTAACTTGATTCCATTTCCTAATTCAATTTTAGTATCAATATCTTTTGGTTCAACATAGCTTGCATTAGGAGTTAAAAGAAAATCGTCAAAAGTGTAAGACATTCTAGCTTCTTGTACTTTTTTAGAAAATGACATAAATATAACACCTACTTAAAATGAATCAATTAATTCTTTAAGCTCAGCTACGGCAGTATGGTGGATTTTACCAGTATTTCTGTCACCACCAACACAAGCGGCTCCTCTAATACCAACCACATCACAACCAAGATCATATAATGGTTTCAATTGGTCTTTTTTAACAGAACCTGCAAGTGCAGTTAACAAATCGTAACTGTGAGCTTCGTCTACAAACTCTTTGAGTTGATCTAAATCCAAATAATCAAATAAAGAATGACCGTCTTTAACAGCAGTGTCAAGCATTGCAAGGTCGCAACTTGCATCCTTTGCTACTTTTGGTATTTCCATAGGGTCAACTGCACCTACACGGTGAGCATCAGCATAACCTGCTGCTACAATAATAGTATCTTCTCTAACATCTTTTACAGTTTTTACAACGTTTTCCATGACTTCAACTGCTTCATCATGGTCTTTTGTTCCATATAAACCTACTTTAATATAGTCTGCTCCTGAAACGTGTGCGCCCATTGCTGCAAGTGAAACTGTACCTGGCTTGTAAGGCACATCTCCTAGAGTAGCACTAACTAGCTTATCTTCAGGGGTCAATTCTCTTATTTCTTTAATAACCCAAGGGAAATTAGCACCAAGAGATCCTTCTTTAGGATTTTTCACATCAACAATATCTGCTCCACCTTCAATAGATTCAAGAGCTTCTTCACGATTTATAGGACTAATTAATAGAAGCATGTATTTCCTCCAATATTATAATATAATAATATTATTCCTTTATTATTTATAAATACTATTGTTTTATTAGAAATTTTTAATAAAATAGAGTGTTTGGCAAAATTAATAATAAAATAACTAATATGGGGAATTATTTTGGCTAACATTGTCTTTAATTTTACCATGAGCTTTAGGGTAAAATCCGATATCAGTAGACAGTTTTCTCATATTTTCAAGTATTTCATTTGTAGGAATGCTCAATGGACAATTTAAAGTGCATAATCCACATAAAGTGCACATATAAAGTCCTGAGTTAAAACAAGTTTCATCGTCTTCAATAAATTTAGACATCGCAACACCAAGGCCACCTAAGTAATTGTTAAATCCAAATTCGTTTCCAACGGAATTATATACTGGACAGTGAACAATGCAATTTCCACATCCAATGCAATATAAACATTCTTCGATTGCTTCGCTTCTACCATTATCTAAAAGAATAACTACAACTCTTTCAGCACCATACATATTTTTTAGGAGTTTTTTCTCAATATCTGCCGTTTTTGATGGTCCTGAAATTACATTCATATATGAAGTGACATAATTTCCTGTTGCAAACAGTGTTTCCAATTTTACAACAGAAATAGCATCCTCCAATGTCGGCACTATTTTATCAATTCCAACTACAATTATATGCAAATCTTTTAGAGACACAATTGAAATATTACCTTCATTGTGAGCCATTACAATAGAACCTTCTTCGGCAGCAATTGCATTAGCTCCACTTATACCTACTCTTGCATTTTCAAGGCGTTTTAGAACATCACTTCTAACAAATTCCATAATTTCACGAGGATTCTCATGAACCTTGGCATCTAGAGAACCATTGACAATCTTGGCAATTTCACGTACATTTAAATGTGAAGCCGGCCCTGTCGGATGAACTGGTTTATTATCGGTTTTTTTAAGCTGCAGGATCCTGTCCCCAAGGTCAGTTTCAATAACCTCAATATTCAAATGATCTTTAAGATTAATTTCACCTAATGTATTTGATTTTGCCTTAGCAATTACTTTAGCATCATACTCATTAAGTAAAGCATCAATGTAATCTAATGCATCCTTTGAGGTTTTTGCAAATTTCACATCAATATCGTTACGCCTAAATGATTCACAAATCTCATCAAATAACTCATTTTTATGTTCAATTGAATACTTTTTAACTTCCTGAACCAGTTTAATCAGTCTTTTAGAAGAGTGCGAATCCTTAATAGAGTCTGATCTATTTTTAACTGTGTTAAATGATTTTCTCATAGTTTCAAGTTCACTGGATTTCATCTAACCCTCCATATTTTACTAAAAATTCAGTTAAATCAAGTACTTCCATCTCTTCGTTTTCTAAGTTTAGTTTGCAAAACGGACAAGAAGTTATTAAGACATTGCAATCAGTATTTTTAGCTTGAGCAATTCTTGATTTTGCCATTTGTGCTGCAATTTCAGGATATGCTGATTTTACACCACCTCCAGCACCGCAACATAAACTATTTTCACGAATATTTTCCATTTCAACTAAATTGGCTACATTTTCAATGACATCTCTAGGTTCATCAAAAACATTCATATGACGACCCAAATGACATGAATCATGATAAGTAACATCCAAATCGCTTTTTTTAAAATCAAATTTGCCTTCTTTGATTAAGTGAGACAATAATTGTGAAATGTGAATAACATCCAAACCTTCATAGTCTTCTTTTAGTGTTTTATAACAACCTGCACAAGATGTTATGATTTTTTCATCCTTCAGACATTCTGTATTTTTTTCAATTTGTTCCTGTGCTTCTTTTAAAAAACCTGTCCTTAGCAAGACTGACCCACAACAATTTTCATCTTCTAGAATATGATAGCCAACACCTGCGAGATTTAATAATTTCTCTGTTGCTTTTGAAATATCTGTCTGTTTTTCTCTTGCAGTACAACCTCTAAAATAAAGCATTATTCATCCTCTTTATCATCAAGGGATATTTCATTTGAAAGAGCTATCTCTTTTACTATCTTATTTGTATCATCCTGTAATTTGTCAATTTTATTAAATAATCTAAAAATTATGTAAAACAACACTGCAAAGACAACAATGATGATAAAATCCAAACCACGGGTTATGCCAAATAGGTTTGCAAATTTCTCACTAAAATTTGGGAAAATTGAAAATAAAATAACAAACAGCCATAAACTAGTCCACAATATAGTTGTAAGCAAAGATTGTTTTTCCTTTAAATATCTAATTAAAAACCAAACAATAGCAATAACTGAAATTATTGGGAATAATATTGAATATAATAACATTTAATCACCTTAAAATTGATGTCTAATCATTTGAAGCAATATTTTAAATGCTTCTGTAATATTTGTTCCTTTTGCTTGAGTTTCCGGAGTGTAGATTGTTTGAATAGGAACTTCTACAAATGGAATATCATTATCATTAACTTCACGGATGAATTCTGATGAAATAAGATATCCTCTAGCATTAATATTAATTTTTCTTAAAGTTTCAATTGTCAATGCTCGAAAACCCGTTTGTGAGTCACTTACATCTACTTTATAAAATATTTTTGTTAACAAATTCATTATAGCATTGGCAATATTTCTACTTAAAGGCATGTCCTTAAGAGGCCTAACTCCAATTACGGCTTGAGCCCTACCAGTTATTAATGGCTCTAAAACATTTTCTAAATCATCGGCTGAATGTTGACCATCTGAATCCATATTAACAATGAATTTTGGATTATATCTTAAAACTGCATCAAAACCTGTCTGCATTGCCACCCCAACACCACGATTGATAATGTGGGAGTATATGTAAATATTTTTAGGATATTTCCTTTGGGATTCCATAACTACATCTAATGTATTGTCTAGAGAACCATCATTAACAATGATCATTTTATATCCTTTTTTAGCAATTTCTTCAATGACCGGTTGAATTCTCGTTGCCTCATTATATGCTGGAAGAATAACATAAGTTGAATGTTTATCTTCATCGGAAATTTCAAAATTCATCTTACACCTATTTATAATGGACCAGCATCCTCTTTTCCTTCACGTATTCCCATACCTGCTTCTTTCCTCATTGCTTTTCTATGATACATCATTTTAATTAAATTTCGAGCATGTTCACGTGCTCTATTTTCTGCAAGTTTAGCAAGTTCAACTGGGTCTTCTTCTTCATCCTCATGGACAAATACCTCTAATATATGAGTATTTGTCATAAGCTGTGCGTTAATTAAACCTGTCGATGCTTCATGAGCACACATCTTATCTTTCTCCATTGGCCCAGGCATTCCAAGAGCCAATACTACATCACAGTTTTCCTCTTCAATGAGGATTTTAGCAGTGACCGGCAAGTCTTTAACTCCCGGAACGGTTTCACGAATTATTTTTAAATCATAAGCATTCTTTTTTAACTCGTCAATAGCTGCAGAAGCCATGTCAAAACGAGCAAATGTTGTATCACAAATTCCAATCCTCATGTAAATTCACCTTATAAAAAAATTATGTTTCTATTAATATAAATGTTTAATTAAAATAAAAAAGTATTATGAAGTATTACTTGGAGTAATAATTTAGAAAGTATAATTATGAAAAAAATCTTATTTAAAAAAAAATAGTTTCTATTTTGCGAATTTGAGAAACTTTTCCTTAGCTTCCTCGATTGTTAAAGGATAATCATCTTCCATATCAAAGCCTTCCGCTTCAAGTTGTTGGAATAATTCAGTAACAATAGGAACTTTCAAATTGGCTTTCTTAAGAATTTCAGGTTGTGAAAAAATCTCTTTAGGAGTGCCTTCAGCAATTAATAACCCATCTACTAAAACAAAAATCCTTTTTGCATAATCTGGAACCAAATCAACTTCATGTGTTGAAATAATTATTGTAATGTTTTCTTGGTTAAGTTCTTTTAATAGGTTAGTTAAGTTTTCAACACCCTGCGGGTCAAGTCCAGCAGTCGGTTCATCTAAAACCATGATTTCCGGTTTCATTGCAAGAATGCCTGCAATTGCAACTCTTTTCTTTTGACCTCCACTTAAGTGATGAGGTGCCTTTTTTTCAAATCCTGACATTCCTACACGAGCTAATGCCTCTTCAACTCTGTCCTGTACCTCTTCCATAGGTAAACCTAAGTTTAAAGGTCCAAAAGCAACATCTTCCTCTACTGTTGGGGCGAAGATTTGATCATCAGGGTTTTGAAAAACAATTCCAACTTTTTGTCTGAATTTAAGTAAAGATTTTTTATCATACTTTAACTCTTCCCCATCAATAAAGACTTTTCCTTCATCTGGTTTGTAAATGCCATTTAAATGTAAAAATAATGTTGATTTTCCTGCACCATTTTTTCCTACAAGTGCAACCATTTCTCCTTTTTCAATTTTTAAGCTAACGCCGTTAAGTGCTTGGTAATCTGCATTATAAGAGTATTTTATATTTTTAACTTCTAACATTAATTATCCCTCTTTTTTGGTGTATAAACAGGCAATTCGCCAGTATAACCTCTTGAATCAAGAGAATGTTGTAATGTTTCACTTTTATCAAGAGATCTTAAAAATATTGTACTTACAAGTGCACCTAAAGATTTAAATGAATTCCAATAGGAATTATAACCTAATCTTGTTTCTTGTGCTTTTTGCATTGTGTCTATTTCATTTAAGAATATAAATATTGAATTATACATTAAAAGTGCAATTTCAATGAAAATTTTTGGAACTTTTAGAGTGGCTAAACAATGCAATATTTTCGCAACAGGTGTTGTTAGAGCTAAAAAACCTAATAACGGCAAACATCCAGCTACTCTAAAGAATGTGTAAACACCATAATGTAGAGAATCTGTTGTAACTACAATACCCCACAATCCAGTTTCATAAATTACTTCCCCCTTTCCAAAGAAGAATATTAAAAAGAAACATGTTATAATAACAAATGCCATGGGAATAGTTAAAAATTTAAAATATGAACGGTAGCTTATTTTAGCTATTGCTAAAATTACAATAGACATTGCAATAAGGATAAAAATATCAAAATATAAATTATCAAGAGCCAATGTTAAAACTAACAAGAAAATTGTTAAAAACAATTTAAAATAAGGATTTGCTTCAGTTAGTTCATTATGATGCGCTATATAATCCATATCAAATTTCATAAAATCACTAAAAAAAAATAGAAAAAAGAGTAAAGAAGATTAATTATTCTTCTTTACCTTGTCCTCTCCAGTATCCAAAGAAGTAACCAATAATGATTGCCCCTATAGCTGCTTGAAGAGCGAATAATAAACTTTCAATTTCGCCACTAGGTGGTTCCCATATTGAAGAGAACCATGGTTTAAAACCAGATTGTTCTATAGCTTCACCAGCTGCATCATCAGAACCACCAAAGTATCCATCATCTTCTCCATGACCACTGAACATTACTAATGGTGCAATGAAGAGAATTATACAAACAACTGCTAATATTATTAATGTTGATGTTTTCATATTAATCACCTATGCTTCATTAGGAGCTAATGCACCGAGTTTGTTTAATAATTTAGGTTTGTAAGATTTTAATCTATCCCAAATAATTACAGTTAAAATACCTTCACCAATAGCCAATGGCACTTGAGTTACTGCAAAAATAGTTAAGAAGTTAGTTAATGAAGCTGCAAAACTAGGAGCAGGGAATGCGAAAGCTAATTGGAATGAAGTAGCTACGTAAGTTAATAAGTCACCTAAAAATGCTGCAAAGAAAATTGCAACAGTTGATGAAACATTAGCTTTAGTTAAACCTTTGTATACAATCCAAGCTATAATAGGACCTACGATACCCATAGAAACAATATTTGCACCTAAAGTGGTTAATCCACCGTGTGCAAGCAAAAGAGCCTGGAAAATAAGTACGATAGCTGCCAATACTGAGGTTACAGCAGGTCCGAATAATGCTGCACCTAATCCGTTACCACAAGGGTGAGAACAACTTCCAGTAACAGACGGTAATTTCAAAGATGATAAGATGAACATGAATGCTCCACTCACAGCAAGTAATGCTTTGGATTCAGGATTTTCATCTACGATTTTTCTAATTTGATAAATACCATAAGCAACGAATATTATTGCAACAACAAACCAAACAATACACCATTGTAATGGCAAATATCCTTCCATAATATGCATAAATTTTTTCCTCCAAATTTATATCAAAATAATTTGATAATCTTCTCAATCAAAACTTAAATTTAAATTAAAATTTTATAAAGTTCTATTGATAATACAATATTTTATTACTTATTACATATAAATATATTGTTTAATAATTTAAGAAAAATTAGGCGAACTTAAAAAATTATTAGTTAAAAAAAAGAAAGCTGATACTATGATTATAAAAAATAACTTAATTTTGGCTCTTGATGTAATGAATGAAAGAGATGCAATAAAAATTTGTGGCAATGTTAAAGACCATATTGACACCATTAAAGTTGGTTACCCACTAGCACTTGCTGAAGGACTTGAAATAATCACTAAATTAAAAGATAAATTTGGATTTAAAGTGATATGTGATTTTAAAGTAGCCGATATCAATGCAACAAACTCAAAAATATGCGACGAAACATTTAAAGCAGGAGCCGATGCAATAATTTGCCATGGATTTGTTGGAAAAGATAGTGTCCAGGCATGTTTGGATATGGCAGAAAAACACGAAAAAGAGTTATTTTTATTAACAGAAATGTCTCATCCAGGTGCTATAATGTTTTTACAAAAAAATGCCGATGAAATAGCTAAAATGGGTGTGAAAATGGGAATTAAAAATTATGTTGCGCCTGCTACAAGACTAGATCGTTTATCCGACATTAGAAATATTGTTGGAAAAGATGCATATATAATCTCTCCAGGTGTTGGAAAACAAGGAGGGGACGGTAAAAAAACATTAGAATATTCAAATGCAATAATCGTTGGAAGAAGCATATATGAATCAGACAATCCGAAACTTGCATGTGAAAATTTAATTAAATCACTTGAACAAAAGTAAACCTATTTTAATTAAGAAAAATAAAAGTATTAATGTTCTTTAGAACTTTATAAAAAATTATTAAATAGAGGCAGAAATATGGCATCAGAAGTAGGAAAATTAATTATGGAAACCATTCTTACTTTAATTACTACTGCATTTGCATTCGTTGCAGGTTTAGCATGGAATGAAGCAATTCAAAAATTAATTGAATCCGTTATCGGAGCTGGAGATGCTCTTCCAAGTTTATTCACTTATGCTATTGTAGTGACTATTGTAGCGGTAATTATTACCATATTACTCGCAAGAGTAGCTGGTAGAATGGGTATTGAAATTGAATAAATAAGAATTATAAATTAATTTTTTTAATTCCTTTTTTAACTTTTTTTTAATTTAAATTTTCAAAAACAATCGCTGCAATTTCATAAGCCACTTCAAAGAATATGAAGTAAATAAATACTGAAATATCAAATGCTCCGAAAACTCCAAGTAGAAATATTATTATTTTCATTACAAATCTATATTCAAAAAATAGATTTAAAAAAACATTATCTGAGATTTTAGAAATAGTTTCATGACCTACTTCATCTGAAAGTGCCGCTAGAATACAAGTTAATAAAATAACTAAACTTAAATCTGGAATTCCACATATCAGACAAATTATTATAAATACAATAAGTGTAATAATATGATGAATGCCATCAACTTTAAAGGCGATTAAATTACCTATCAGAATCGCCATAAACATGTAAGCTGATCCAGCATCACTTACAGTTGCAAAAGCTGAAACCAAACCACATAATATGCCATAGACACTGGCTAACAATACATCATGATTTACATCAAATAAATCATCTGAATATTTCATGAAAAATCCGGATAACAAGAATAAAATTGCTAAAATAATATAACTCATTTAATCACTTGAAATTTTATCTAAGGCCGCTGCATATATTAATGGGAAAATTACAGTTACATCTCCAACAACACTTGCTAGACTAGAACCACATCTTGCCTTAGCCCATGATTTGGCTTCTTCAAGAGGAGCACCTCCCAAACTACCCGCTTCTGGTCTGTCCATTGTAATTTGAATAGCAGCATCCAAACCGCCTTTTATAACATTAGATGCCAAGGTGTAGTGTTTAGTAAGACCTCCCCCTAAAAGGATTGCTCCAACTTTAGGAGCTTCGAAAACAATATCCGACAAATAATGCATATCGGCAACCGCATCAACTACAAAGTCATGATCCTGATTAAATATCCATAATTGCAAACCCATCATAGAATCAATCAAACCCGGAGCGAAAATAGGAATTTTATTTTCTGCAGCGGTTGCGACAAATGAAGAATCATCATCTATTAATAATCCGATTTCATAGAGCAGTTCCTGAATTGAAATATGGCTTTTAGTAGAGGATATATTATCAAATATCTTAATTATTTCACTTTCAAAAACAGTGAAATCATCGGATCCGACATTAATATCGGCAATTCTTCCGATACCCTCTTCATTTAGCTCTTCATCGTCTTTTCCTTCATGGCGATAATGTGCTCCTCCAAACGCTTCAAGCAAATCATGAGTAATATTTGCTCCACTAGATACAATTAAATCAACATGCCCTTCACGAATCATTTGAGTTACAATATTTCTCATGCCTCCAGGAATTAAAGGACCTCCAAGACTCATGAATACCTTCATTTCATCATCTTGAATCATATCGGTTAAAATATTACAAGCTCTTCCAACTCTGCCTGCACCTAAAACACCGGATTTATCAAATTGGCTAACTAAATCAGATATTTTCATATCTTGAGCAACATTTATTTGGTTAACTTTCATTAAATCACTTAATTAGTAATAATTGGGAATTGTTTTAAATTTGTTATGCTGTCAATTAAATCTGTTCTTGTGACAATTCCGAGTAAAACCTGATTATTATCGGCGATGATTAATCTAGAAATAGATTTTTTAAGCATTACCTCAATAGCATTTGCTATCTTTAAATTTTCATTAACAATAACTACATTTGTTGACATCAAATCACCAACAGTACTCTCTTCTTCATCATTAGCTATTGCATTTACCAAATCAGTTAAAGTAAACACGCCCACTACCTTATCGTCTTTAATAACCGGTGCGCCATCAATTTTATTTTCAGATAATTTTTTCGCCGCATCTTTAATAGAGCAATCTACAGTGAATGAGATTACACTACGACTTGCAATATCTCCAACAGTTAATTTAGGGATGCTTCTTATGGTTGTTGTATCAACCAACAAGATATTGTCCATATCATCTCTACCGACGATTGTACCTAGTACCCCCAAGTTATTAACAGGTGTGGGGCCGATTCTTATTTCATCCCCCAAATGCAAGTTCTTAATACTTCCTAAAACTTTTATTGCGGCTTCACATTCGGTAGGTTGAGGGATACTTGTAAACTCGATTTTGGCAACAGAAATATCATCCAATCTTTCACCATTTATATAAATAGGAACAGTAGAATCATTATCAGAAACTGAAATATTTAAAGCATGATATGCCTCAATTGTTGGCTTATATCCTCCTCTGGGACCGGGAACTCCTTTAACTAAACTTAAACTTCTTAAAGATTGCATCTGATTGCGAATCGTACCTGGATTCCTACTCATAACTTCTGCAATATCTTCACCCTTAATAGACTTACCCTTAGAAGATTGATATAAATTAATTAATGTTTGTAAAATTTCTTTTTGAACAGATGTTAACATGTTTTATCCCCATTAAATAAAATAATGTAACTATTTATGTTAAGCATACTTTATAAATGTTAATGAATTATAATGATATTTAAATTTTACAAATGAACAGTTAATAAAAAAAATAATAAAATATGTAAAAAAGTATAAAAAATAAAAATTAGTTGTGATATAATTCACAACTTTCTCTATTTAAAGCATGTTTGTGAAAATGCATATGTTTTATTCCATTTTCAGTTTTAATTTCATCCAATATCTCAATACCTTCATGAGAATGAGTGTGCTCACCATCATTGTGATAGTGATAATGATTATGTTCTACATTTTCTGAATCGATTTTTTTAATTGAATCATCAAAATGCCTGTCATACAACAATGCTGCATTTAAAACTACAAGACATGACCCTGCATTGTGAACAATTGCTCCTGTAACTGGATTCAGCAAACCAAGAATAGAGCATATAATTGCCAATGCATTAATTGTCATTGAAAGTGCAATATTTACCTTAATTGTAAATAATGTGGAATTGGACAACTTTTTAAGATAGGAGATTTTTCCTATATCATCACCTAAAAGAGCAATATCTGCTGCTTCAATAGCTACATCACTTCCAACAGACCCCATAGCTACACTTACATCAGCAGTTTTAAGTGCAGGTGCATCATTAACACCGTCACCAATCATGCAGACTTTTTTATCTTCACTTTTAAGTTTTTCAATCCATTCAAGTTTTTCTTCTGGAAGTAAATTTCCATAAACTTTACCAATTCCCACCTGTGAAGCAAAATAATTAGCAGTTTCCGCATTATCTCCTGTAAGCACTACAGTTTCAGTACCTAATTCATGTAACTTATCAATCATGCTTTTAGAATCTTCACGAATTACATCAGACAAACCAATTAATCCAACAATTTGGCCATTTAATGCAATGATAATTGAAGCTTTCCCTTCGTTTTTTAGTGCATCCAAATAACTATCCACATCAACATCGATTTTATTTTCCAATAAGAATTTGGAGTTTCCAGCATATATACTGCCGTAAGAATTTAGACATGCAACACCCTTTCCAGGATACATTTTAAAGCTTTGGGGCTCTTCAATATCAATTTTCGCTTCATGAGCCTTATTGACAACTGCTTTAGCTAATGGATGCTCACTTAATTTCTCACATGATGCAGCAATCTTAAGCAAATCAAATTCATTTAAATCAACATTTACAGATATAACATCAGAAACTTCCAAATCCCCATAAGTTAAAGTACCAGTTTTATCGAATACCAAAGTATTTAATCCACCTAAGGTTTCTAAAGCTTCACCAGACTTTATTAATACCCCATATTTTGTTGCCTGACCAATAGCGGCCATGATTGCTGTTGGTGTAGCAAGTATCAGTGCACATGGACAGAATACTACTAAAACAGTCACTCCCCTTTCAATATTGCCAGTTGCCAACCATGCAACAATAGCTATCATTAATGCAACAGGAACTAACCAAGTTGCCCATTTATCTGCAATTCTTTGGGTTGGAGCTTGTTTTTCATCAGCAGATTTTACAAGATCAATTAATTTTTGAAGTGATGAATTTTCACCTAAACTTGTAGCTTCAATATCAATAGCTCCATACATATTCATGGTTCCACAAAATACTTCATCACCCATTCCCTTATCAATCGGTAAAGATTCTCCAGTCATAATTGATTGGTCAAGTGAAGAAGCGCCATTTATTATCTCCCCATCAACAGGTACACTTTCACCAGGAAGTATTCTTAAAGTATCCCCAATTTTTATATCTTCAACAGGAACAACTTTTTCAACTCCCCCAACAATTTTCCTACCTGTTTGCGGAGTTAAATCAATAAGATTCCTTAAACCTTTTTTAGCTCTTTTAACAGTCCAATCTTCTAATAATGCTCCTAATGCCATAATCCAAGCAACTTCTCCGGCTGCAAATATTTCACCAATGAAAAGTGAAGCTACCATAGCTATTGCAATAAGTAATGCTGAAGAAATCCATCTTTCACGGATTAATCTTGTTAAAGCTAAAAGTAACATTGGAATACCACTTATAATTACTGTTCCCCATGCCGGGTTTAAGTAAACTGGTGTGTCAATTCCAAAAATCATGAAAACAATTGCAATCAATAGAAATATACCTGAAATAATAGTCATATTTAATCCAAATAATAAATCTGTTATTTCATCAATCACATTAACACCCTCTTTAGTATTACTTTTTTTGAATTTATTTAAATACTCAGTATTACTTAAAATTTTTTTAAAGGTAACCCCACCAATAAGGAAACAATTAAAAAAAATCAAAAAGTAATTACTCACAGCCAAAAAGTATTACTTTTTTTGAATTTATTTAAATACTCAGTATTACTATTATTAATTATAAAAAAAGGAATATATAAAGTTTGACCTTGTAGAAATCATGACTCTTTCAAAAACTTGTGTGATTTCACTTTAAATAATTTTTCATTTAAAACTTTTATTTATATGAAGGCAACTTTAATAATCTAATGCCAATAAATCGTTTATATTGAAATAATAAAAATTTTGGAAGTTTAAGATAAAATAACCAGATTTTTGAAACTTACGAAGCTACTCCCATTACAGCAATCCAGAAATTCTTCTTAAGAATATCCGACACAAGAATGATAAATTAAGCAGCGAATAAATATCCAAAATACAATGCACAATACCATCCATGAGACAATTAAAATCATATAAATCACATTATATATTATCAGACATATCATCTGATTCAGAAAAAACCTAATATAATGCATAAATGAAAAACAGATGCATTTGACCAAATACTTTTAAAAAAATTGCGAAAACCGGACATTATATGCTAAATAGCACAACCTTCTGGAAGGTCATATGCAAGAAAGATAAATGTAGAACACACAGTATTTGTAATAAAAAGAAGATTCAACTATAGTAGAAGCACAACACTTCAACATGAAAAAACAAAGCTCAAAGAAAAGTTTAATCTAATAGAATAATTAAGGTTTCATTGCCAAATCCATTATACTGAATGCACCTCCTTTTTTTCTAGGAGACGGAGCTCCCATTCCAAAAGCAGAATGAGCAAATTCTTTATTCATTCTTTTAGAAACATCATTGAAAATCATTTTATATGCGGTGCATTGAGGGTCAACAGCCTGTGGAGTTTGATATGCAACAATAGCATTGTAAGGACATCCCCCTTCACAATATTTAACATGCCTGCATTTTTTACAGTTTTCATCAACATATTCTCTGAATTCCTGAAGTTTTGCCCATGCATCTGATGACTTTAAATCATCGAAACTAGGATTTGTGGCAACATTGCCTAAAACATACTCCGGCATTCCCACAAAACGATAGCAAGGATAAATTGAACCGTCAAAACCTACAGCCAGTGTAGTTCCAATACAATCAGCGAAAGTGCATAAAGTACCTCTTCTTCTAAGTGAGCTTCTGCAGATATGATCCAAATCCATTATTGTAAATTTATCTAAGTCATAAAGGTATTTATCCAACCAATCGATTAAGAGCTTTCCATGTTCCTCCTGATCAAGTGCCCATGGATCTGCATTATCTCTCCTTAGAGAAGGTAATGCGGCATGAATCTTTAAATTCATTTTTTCTCCTTTGAAAAAATCATATAATTCATCAGAGAAGTCTTTAGAATAATCAGTTACTGTTAAGACAAAGTTAATGATTAAACCTTTGCTTTTAGCTAATTCATAATTATGCATAGTTTTATCATAGTAACCTACTCCCCTTTGAAAATCATTAATTTCCTTTGGCCCGTCAATACTTGTACTTACAACTACATTGTATCTAAGGAATAAATCAATTAACTCCTCTGTCAAAAGCCAAATATTGCTTTGAAGAGAAAATCCTTCAAAATTATCCAAGCTTGAAAGTTTTTCTAAAGCATATTCATAAAAGTCATAACCTGCAAGGAGAGGTTCTCCACCATGGAATGTGAAATGAACTTTATCATCCCTAAAATCAACTAACCAATCAGCAATTTGGTCAATAATTGCAGTATCCATCATTTCTTTTTTATGTTCAGAACCCCAGCAATATTTGCATCTTGATGGACAGTTAAGGGTAGGAATAACCATTACATGAAATGTCATTTTTATCCGTAAATTTTATTTAATTCCATTAATAACTTTTTCTTTTCATCAGGATCCATTTCATCATTTACGAAAAATATGTAACCACATTCTTCACATTTTACAGTATCCATCTCAGCATGAGCCCTGTGATTATCTAATAATTTTCTGTGAGCAATCTTATCCTTTGAACCACATTTAGGACATGGTGCCAATAATTCCTCGAGTTTCATTTTTCCACCTTAATAATACTTTTATTTTTAAAATATATAACTTTATATAAAAATGAAATTAACGATTTAAAAATTTAATTACATGTTTATAAATCGGAAACCCAACATTCATTACAAAAGAAAGTGCAAATTTGCTTCCGGGAAATTCAAATTCCTTTTCAACTTTTTTAAGCTCCTTTATAATGTCTAATTTTTGAGGACATTTCCTTAGACATTTTCCACAGCCATTACATTTACCCGCATTGCCTGCATTTCCCATGATTCCTCCAACATACTGATAATAGTCAAGGAAAGACTGATTGATTAATCCTTTATGGCCAAATAGATATTTTTCATTGTAAATTTTCATGCATTCAGGAATATTGACTCCTCTAGGACAGGGCATACAATATCCGCATATTGAACAATTAATCCTTAAAGAATTTCTCATTACTCTTTTAACAAGTTCGACTGTTTCCATATCCTCAAAACTCATAGATAATGGAGGAGTATTATCGGCTACTTTTAAATTCTCTTCAATTTGCTCAGAACTATTCATTCCAGACAGCACGCAAGTAACATTGCGATTATTCAAAACCCATTCTAAAGCCCATTCAGCATTACTTTTATTAGGGTTTGCCTTTTTAAATATTTCTTCAGCTTCAGCAGGCATTTTTCCAGCTAAAATTCCGCCTTTCAATGGCTCCATTACAAAAATTCCCAATCCTTTTGATGCAGCATGCTCGATTCCTTCCATGCCGGCTTGGATATCCTCATCAAAGTAATTATACTGAACCATTACAGCATCCCAGTCAAAACCATCAACAATTAATGGGAATTCTTCTTTTGGACCGTGATATGAAAAACCGACATATTTTATTTTACCTTCCCTTTTAGCTTTAGAAATAAATTTAAATAAATCTTTTTTAAGTAATCTATTAACAACCTTTAAATCAACTGCATGAATAAAATAATAATCAATACAATCCCTCTGAAGGCGATCAAGCTGTTCTTCTAAAAATTTCTCCATATCCTCGTATTTTCTAACATTGATTGTAGGCAATTTTGTGGAAATTTTAACATCAGCATGCTCGTCAGTGAGAATTTCACCTAAAAAGCTTTCACTATCCCCATATAAATAAGCAGTATCTATAAAATTAACTCCCCTATCAATAGCCTGATAAATCAATCCTTTTGCTTTAGTCCTGTCAATTTTACCATGTTTTAATGGCAATCTCATAGCTCCAAATCCCAATGGGGAAATTTCTTCACCTGTCTTTAGAATAATTCTATTCTGCATAGTTATCTTTTAGTTATCCTAATAAATTTATCTTTAACAATTTTTAAAAGTACGCCTACACCATGACTGACCGGCCCTTTAGTAGATGAGTTTTCAACATCATACTTAACTGTTATCGGAACTTCAAGAATCCTTAAATTATTTTCAGCTGCATCAGCAATCATTTCACTTTCTATTCCAAAACCGGGATCTCTAAATTTATAGCAAAAAATAGTATTGCCCCGAAATGCTCTAAATCCACTTTGTGAATCAGTTACACTAGTTCCCGCCGTAACATTAGTAGCAATATCCAATACTCTTTGACCTACACGCCTATAAGCCGGAGTATTTTCTTCAAATCCGTCAATATACCTACTGCCATTTACAAAATCAGCACGGCCTTCTAAAATAGGCTTAACTAAATCAGGTATTTCCTCTGGATTATGTTGTCCATCACCATCAATAGTTACAACAACATCATAGCCATCGACATTGTTAAAAGCATCTTTAAGTGCAACACCTTTTCCAAAATTAGTAGGATGTTTTATAATAGATGCACCAGCATTTTTAGCTATTTCAGAAGTATTGTCCTTACTTCCATCATCAACTACTAAAACATCATCAGCATATTGGAGTGATTTCTCAACAACACCTCCAATAGTTGCCTGCTCATTAAATGCAGGAATAACAACAATGGTTTTCATTTTATTCTATTCTATAATAAAATTTCATCCATTCAACAGTTCTTTTAATACCTTCTTCAGGTGGAACTTGAGGATTGTGTTTTAAATCACGAATAGCTTTTGAAAAATCAATAGTTTTAACTTTTGTTGTGAATTCTTCAGCAGGAGTATAAGCAACTAATGAATCATCAACACCAACAGCATCCAAAACCATATCAGAGTATTGTTTGATATCCCTTTCCCATTCTTGTTTACTTCCAACATTGTAAACTTCCCCAGGAATAAAATTATCAACAATATTTGCAAAAGTTCTTACAGTATCTTCAACATAATCGATGATTCTTTTATGACCCATGTGAACAGAATAAGGAAGCCCATGTAAAGCTTTATAAATAAAAATTGGGATAAAACCCTTATATGGAGAATAAGCTTCATGAGGACCATAACAATTAACCGGCCTTACACGTACTGTTTCAGTTCCAAACATAGTAGCTGAATTCATACACATTAACTCTCCAGCCCATTTTGAAATAGCATAATCATTCATTTGGTAAGTTTGGGAAATAGGTATGTTTTCCATGACATCTTCACTCATAATTCCTTCATAATCCCCATACACTTCAGCTGAGGAAAAAGAAATCATTCTAAATCCTAATTTTTCTTGAAGTTTAATCATGTTTTTTAAACCAACTACATTGGTTTCCCAAAGGTTTTCGTAATATCCCTCACCGTTCCATCTGCCGTATTCAGCTGCTAAGTGGTAAACATAATCAAATTTATCATTATCCTCAAAAATTCGTTCCATTTGACGATAATTCCTCACATCTCCCCTTACATAATCCGAATAAGAATCAGAGTATAAATCAGCTTCACCTTCATGGTGAAGTAAATCTACAGCCAAAACTTCATGACCTCGACTTCTAAGTTCATTACAAAGGTTTGTTCCGATAAACCCACTTCCTCCAGTTACTAAAATTCTTTGAGTTTCCATATTCACTCCTCATTTATCATTTCTTTCATGTAATTAATCAGATCCTCTTTAGATTCCGGATCATACATTGCAAATTCAATAGAAGTTTTTAGCCATTCGAATCTATTACCAATATCATAAGTCTTTCCTTCAAAGGTTACACCATAAATAGCGTCTAATTTTTGAAGTGCATCAGTTAACTGGATTTCACCACCAACGCCAGGTTCAGTTTCATCGATTTTATCAAAAATATCCGGTGTCAAAACATAACGCCCCATAATAGCAAGATTAGATGGTGCTTGATGAGCTAATGGCTTTTCCACTAATTGTTCAATATTATAAACATTATCTTCAACTTCCCTTCCTTTAATGATGCCATATCTTTCCACTTTTTCTTTTGGTACAGCTTCAAGGGAAATAGCTGAAGCGCCGTATTTTTCATGAACGTCCATTAATTGTTTGGTGCATGGAGTTGGACCTTTAGTAATTGAATCTCCTAAAAGTACTGCGAATGGTTCGCCACCGACATGTTTTTTAGCACAGTAAATAGCATCTCCAAGACCCCTTTGTTCCTTTTGCCTTACATAACAAATATCCGCCAAATCAGTTATGGCTCGAACTTGCTTTAAACGGTCATCTTTACCTGCGCTTTGAAGGGTTTGCTCAAGTTCAAATGATTTGTCGAAGTGGTCTTCAATTGAACGTTTGTTTCTACCTGTTACTATTAAAATATCATCAATACCTGAAGCTACTGCTTCTTCAATAACATACTGAATAGTGGGTTTGTCATAAACTGGCAACATTTCCTTAGGTTGTGCCTTTGTAGCAGGTAAAAATCTAGTTCCAAAACCTGCTGCGGGAATTACAGCTTTCATAATTATCACCATATAAAGTTTAATTATCTATAGATTTTAATTTAATAAGATAAATAAGTTATGAAAAAAGAAAGTATAAAAAAATAGTAAATTATAGTTATTTTTTAACTATAATTCTGTTTTTATTTGTTAAACCATCATGCATGGTTTTAATAGTGTATTTTCCAACTTTAAGATTTTTAGGTAGTTTAAATATGGCTACTCCTTTTTTATTGGTTTTTATTTTATAGAGTTTGCCCTTGAATTTGACTTTAACTAATTGAGTGGAAGATTTTTTATCCTTAAAATTTAGAACCTTAACCTTGAATTCTGCTGATTTCTTAACTTTTTTGAAAATATCTTTAGTTATCAAAGTGGTTTTAACAGTTATCTTATTTTTGACTTTAACATTGGCAAATTGAGTAGTGATTTTATATTTTCCAGGTTTTAAGTTTAATTTTAAAGTTGCATAACCTTTTTTATCAGTTTTAACCTTATAAGTTTCCCTGTTTAGTGTAAATTTAACATATTTGCCAATGGCCAATTTTCCATCCGCTCCATAAACACGAATTTTAAAATGCCTAGATTGCTTATAATATTTTTTTAGGTTCCCAGATACAATTTTTGTCTTTGGAACAATTCTGACTGTGATTTTACCATCCTTATAAACAACCTTTATAAAACCGTCCTGATTGGCTTTTATAGATACGGCATTTGGAGTATCAAATACAGTAAAATTTGAAAAAGAACCGTTTTCATAAAGCAAAAAGCTTCCATTAACCACAACAGTTTTACCTTTAGTTATAAATCCTTTATCATATGTCACATTCAAAACGATCCAATTTTTTAAATTATCAATTTTAGAAATAGGAGCATTTCCCAATATATCTCCCCAGAAATTATAGTCAGCAACTACATCTCCATAAATTGAATTTATACCATTAGAAGATATTAAAAATGAATAGGATATGTTTCCATTCTTACCTAACCATATTAAGTCTTTTGAAAAAATTGAACCTGCATTGAAGAATTTTGAAAATCGAATTGTGCCGTTATCCCCAAACCAAGAGACTGCAGCTCCACTCCAAGCATGGTTGTAATAAAATTGACTTTCTAAAATTCTGCCAAAATCACCTCTCCAACAGATTGCTCCACCACTGTTAGGATAACCAACATTATTGTTTGTAAAAATACATTTAAAAACAGTGCCGTTTGTACCATTCCAAACAATAGCTCCACCTTCATTGGTTTTTGCACCTACTGGTCTCTGAATATGTATATGGACAATAATTCCATTTTTATCGATGTATTTTTTATCCTCAACAAATGGGTCATCTTCTATTCCCTGTCCAGTGTTGCCAGTGAAGTTACAATTTTCCATAACTCCATTTGCTCCATTCCAATAGATTGCTCCGCCTCCGACATACTTTATATAGTATTTTCCATAGGCATTGCCATTAATAAAGTTAATATTTCTAATTACCACATCACAGGCAGTAATATTAAAAATTCTTGACAGGTGATTACCATTCAAAGTATAGCCATTGCCATCAATAGTGATTGATTTGTTTATTAAAATACCTTTATTTGCACCGTCAACGTATTGATAATCATTTGTTAGTGTTAAAATACCTCCTTCAGGAGTATTATCAATTAACCGAGCTAACACGTCAAATGAATCAGCATAATTAATTTCATACCGTGTGTCAACAGCCAACTTATTACAATAAACAATTGAGGTATTCACACAGTTGTTGAATAAATCCTTTGGAGAGTTATTTGTAAAAGTAGAATTGCATATAATCGCTTTATCAGAATTTAAGTCTATTGCACCGCCAAAATCCCCACAGCTATTGTTTTCAAATTTGGAATTTAAAATTTTAATATTGCGAGCAAATTTAACTGAAATGGCTCCTCCTGAAAATCCGCAGCGATTATTTTCAAAATTACAATGATTGATTGAAATATTTTTCCCCTTTAAACATATTGCTCCACCGTCATTGTTTACAGTCGCAATGTGAATTTGATGAGGATCAAATCCTTCACCACAAGTCAAGCTTAAATCCGCACCAGTAACAGCAGAGTTGTTTTTAAAATTACAATCGGTAATGACACCATTGGTTCCACCCCAATAAACTGCTCCACCACCAGATACAGCAGAGTTATTGGTGAAATTACAGTTTGCAAGTATTCCATTATCCCCCCACCAAGAAATAACTCCACCTGCAAGGCCATCTGCTTTTGAATTGACAAAGTTAATGTTTTTGATTACCACATTATCTGCTTTAACCCAAAATACTCTTGAAACATCGGGAGCATCAATTGTATGATTATTCCCATCAATAGTAATCGATTTCTCAATTACAATATGTTTTTGGGAAGTATTGGTTAACCGATAATCTTTTTCTAAAATTAAAGTGTTATTTTCAGGAGCAAGATTAATTTGACTATCTAACTCATTAAAATCAGTAGTATTCAACTCATCAGCACTAATAATCGGAGCGCAAATTAATATTAAAGACACTACTGCTAGAACAAATGTTAATTTTTTATACAAAGTATCACCTTTAAAAATATATAAAGTATATTTGATTAAATCATAATATAAATGTTGTCTCTTTCAAAAACTTGTGTGATAAATAGTTTTTTCGATTAATCTATTCCTTTAAAATTTTCAAAACAACTGATTAATTAGCTTTAAATTATAAAAATAACTCCAAAGAAAAAGTTTTAATAAAAAACTTGCAGATATTTAAATAACCTAAGTTTTTGAAAGATCCGAAAAATAAGTTCAAGTAGTGCGGGGGACGGGACTTGAACCCGCGAAGGGACTGACCCACTAGGCCCTCAACCTAGCGCCTTTGACCGCTCGACCACCCCCGCATAAAACAAAAGTAGTTATTAAAAATTATGTTTATTAAGTTATATAAACTTAACGATTTTAAATTAATATTATGGAAATTTCCATAATTTTCTCATTTTTTAAATCTTCAATTAAGTTGCTATCAAGATCACATGCCGCTTTATCGGCTCTAATCATCAATGTACGTGAGCATGTATAATCACTGGTTCTACAAACAATATCCGTCTGATGAGTTAATGTTAAATCTTCATGACCATATCCATTTATTTCATCATGACCGTTTTCTGTATCCAATATAACTTTAATTTTAGTATTGGAGTTAGCTATTTTATCCTTAAACTCCTGTGGGAAGTTCAACATTGAACTATCTGCACCAGTGCCAATAATACAATCTGCAGTCGGACCAATTTCAGCATCTTTTGTTATCTCAAAAGTAGATTTGTGAAGTGAAGTTACATTTTTGTGACCTTTACTTTTAAGTTTGAAAATCATGATTAATAATTGGTTAGAAAAACTAATAAAATTTTTCCTACTGAATGCTTAAAAATTCAGTTGATTATTTTAATAGTTTTTGATGAAAAATATAAAATAAAAATATGTATTTTTAATTAAATAAAACATTATTGAAAAAAATGGGACATAGCATAGAGTTAATCTACCATGGAAAAATAAAAATGAAAAATTTTAACAAAACTTAATTTATAACTTTAATGGTCTTAGCTATTTTAAATTTTTTGCCATATTTATATACTATTTTATAATTACCAACTTTATATGGTATATTAAGGACAATTATAGCATTTCCTTTCTTATTAGTTTTAGAAGTGTATTTTTTGCCTTTGAATTTAAAAGTAATCTTTTTACCTTTAAGGATTTTGCCTTTTTTATTAACTAATTTGACTGCATACTTAATTTTTTTACCTTTTTTAACTTTGAAATTATCAGTGATTATGATTGATTTGACCATGATTTTATTGGATACTGAATATTTATTATAAGTAGATTTAATAGTATGTAAACCAACCTTTAAATTAATTACTAGAGAAGCATAACCCTTTTTATCAGTTTTAACATTATAAGTTTTTCCACCTACTTTAATTTTCACACAAACTCCAGCACCAACATGTTTGCCATCATGACCATAAGCACGCACCTTATAAACTTTTTTAGCACCCCAATATTGGATTATGTCCTTATTTTCCACCAAATAATTATAGATAAATATTTTATTAGTAACCTTTTCACCGGTAACCGGATTTACAGTTGATATTATGTAACTTCCAGGAGCAAAATTAATATTTAATCTGGAAATACCATTTGGCAATGTTTTTGTGGTAAACGTTTTGGTGCCAATTTTAAAAGTAACTTTGGTATTCGCTAGAACCTTCCCATTTGAATCACAAAATACGGCAAAATATTGTGTTCCACTTCCATATAGCTTAACAACATCAATTCCTTCAACAGTTGGGAATATCATGACATTTGCACTGGCATTTGCAGATTTGTACTTAGTAGTTTCATTGAAATAAACATATGCTGTGTAATTTCCGGATGTCAAATTTAAAATTAAATAAGCTTTTCCAGAAACATCTGTTGTGAGTTTATAATTTTTATTATTAATGATTACAAAAACATTCTCTCCACTTAAAACCTTTCCCTTAGCGGATACAAGAGAAATAGTTAATTTTTCACTACCTTTATAAAACATTTCAATATCGCTAACCGTGACATTAACGTCTAATAAATTGTCACTCACTTCAAAATTGCCCTCACAGTAACTTGAAGAATAATTATCATCACCTTCAAAAGTCCCGCTATATGTATAACTGCCCTCATTTAATTTGCCAATTACAAATGTTAATGCACCATTTCTAATTGTAACAGAGTAAGATTTTGAGTTAACAATTAGTTTAATTGTTGCATTTAACTTTTCACCTTCACTTGACACTAATGTAATTTTTGCAATTATCCTATCGTTTAATCCAACATCATTTATTGAAACATTCAAAATAGCTTTTTTCTGAGTAATGTTTAAAATAAATGTAGTATTTGATGGGCAATAATTAGAATCTCCCTTGTATTTTGCAATTACAGTGTATGAACCGGTTTTTAAAGGTGAAATATACCAGTTTGCAGTTGAATCAACAATCACCTTATCTCTTGGAGTATAATATCCCAACATACTAAAACTAACAACACCTGTTGCATTAGTGCTTAAATTAGCATAGATTCTGATATTTTCTCCTAAATATGCTCCTTTAGTATATAAAACAATTGTTGAATTTGCTTTTTGAACTTCAAATGAGGTAACATTGGCTGAAGATATATAATAATGATTTCCCAAATAATTTGCAGATATATTATATTTTCCTGCATTTAATCCCGTGAAGCTCCATTTTGCAATTCCATTTTTGATTTCAACATCTTTAATTAAATGTCCCACACTAAATCTCACAGTTCCAGTTGCATTTGTATCTAAAATAACTATTGCAGCTAAATTTTCACCATAATGAGCATTGTTAATTTTTAAAACAACATTAGAATAAGAAGATTTTACATAAAATACTGAGGATATGGTGAAATTATTGTAATTTTTATCTCCCCCATAACTAATTACAAATGAGTAATTACCCTTTTGAAGACCAGACAATTTTATAGAAACCTGTGAGTTATTAATATATTCTCTATAAACTGTCCCATTAACAACGAATGTTATTTCGCCTGTAGCATTTCCAAGATTACTTAATGAAATGATTTGATCCATTTCAGGAGTTACATCATTTGCAACTAAATTATAACTAGCGTCTGCCTTTTTAACTATGAAAGTAGTTAAAACTTCATTTGAACTAAATAAATCATTTGTATAAATAGCTTTAAGAGTGTATGAACCTGCATCAATTCCGGATAAATTAAATACGGCAGTTTTATTTACAATATTTACACTGACATTTAAAATGCCATCTATTATGAAATTAACTTTACCTGAGATTCCTTCATCAAAACTGGCTTTAAACTCTCCATTTTCACCATAGATTATATTTTTACTAGTTAAATTAAATTTAATGTCCTTTACAGTTATGGTATTATAAATTGTTGTGTTTTTATAAGTTGTAGCTATACTATATTCCCCACTAGGCAAATTCAAGTTAAACTCTGCAAATCCATGGCTATTAGTGGTAACATTATAAGATTTGCCTTCAAAAGTAATTGTTAGAGTTCTGCTTGGTAAAGGAACACCATTTACTTCCAGCAATCTTACCGTATAATTAAAATCATTATATTGCCATCCGGTGACGTTTTTTCCTATAAATACAAACTCATCAGCCACGCCAATTGTGGTATTCCAGTTACAACCATAGTGATACTTATCACCATCATAATAAACATAGATATAATTGGTTCCCTTATAATAATTAACATTGAATGTAGCTTTTCCACCTGTAAGGTTTAATCTGTATTCTTTATAGTTAATATAAACTCCCACGACTCCAGTGCAATTATTTGGAATACATTCAACAGTTATTGTTCCATTTAATTTATTTTCATCATAATTTAGCTTCACGTTTAAACTGGAATTTGCTTTTAATACTTTAAATGTTGCTGAAGCATTAGATGGGTAATATTTTGAATCACCCTTAAATAAAACCATCACATTATAAGTTCCACCTGTAAGATTTGATAAACTAACCGTGGTTGTTGCATTATCCAAATTAATTGTTGTATTAAAATTATTTATTATTAAAGTCGCTTCACCCCTTAGTGAATCTGGTGAAACTATGACTTTAATTGTGACGTTTTCACCGACATAAACATCTTCAACACTTAGATTTAAAGCTGAAACATATTTATTGACTTTTAAAACACCACTTGCATTAAACGATTTATAATACATGGTTTCAACAAATTCAACAGTGATTTTGTATTCCCCTTCAGCAAAGTTGCTTAATGAAATAGTAGTGTTGCCATTGTATAGATAAACTATTTTTTTGCGAACTCCGTTAATATACAAAAAAGCCTGACCTTGAACCCCTTTTGGAAGTAATGTAACTATCACCCTTCCTTTTTGATCAATATATATTTCCGGAATTGTTAGGGACATGTTAACATCTTGTTTTTCAACATTAACTGTTTCATTGTTAAATGCCTTAAAATAATCGTCATTTCCATTATATCTTACCTTAACAATATGCTTTCCCGGAACTAAATTTGAAACAGTGATGTTGGCTTTTCCATTTGTTAAACTAACTGTATATACATTATCATTAATAATTACAGAGACATTGCCCTCTACAACACTTGAATCATGACTGGTAACTTCAATATTAATGTTTAAATCATCACCATAAGTTATATTATTATCGCTGGCAATGTTTACATCAGTGTAAATTTTACCAACATCAACAATTACGCCTTGAGAAAAAGACCCTATGCTTGCGGTAACAATCCATGAACTTTTAACTTGACTGTGATTGAATATGAATGAGGTTTCACCACCGGTCAATGCTTTTACAATGTTATCCGGCATGAAAGTCACGTTAAATATAGGCAATAACTCAATTTTAGGCAAAACATTACTGCTACTTGACCAGAATGCAGAAATTTCAACATCATCTCCAATGTCAAGTTTTGTATAATCCGGTATTAAATTAAATATTAACCAAGAATTAACTAAGTCAACATTAATTCTATTTAAATCAGTGAATGGATTTTCATTTGTACCCCACCAATTATAATCAAGGCATAACTCATCACCAGAATAAATATAAACATCTTGTGAGATGCCTTCAAATCCTAAATTATCCGTAAATGCATTATAAGTTAAATTTAAATTTCCACAATTGTATATGTTAGGAGATCCTTTATATGCTGACATTGGTGTTTGATAATGTGCAGTATTATTTCTAAATATGTTGCCATATGCTGTAAAGTTTCCTGAGTTATAAATAGAACCAAACATGGTGTCGAAGCTTGCTCTTTTAATATGATTATTTTCTATTTTCGAATTCGTCAAGATTAATTCTCCGGCATTATAAATAGCCGAACCCTTACATTCTTGAGCAGTGTAGGAGTTTGTAATGACACTTGAATCAATGACAGCATATCCATCGTTACCAATACCTGCACCATAACCAAAATCAACGCTTTTTGATTTATTTAAAACTGAACTGTTGATTAATAATCTTCCTTTATTATAAACACAACCGCCATATGACAATAATCCTGATGTAGATAATGCAGTATTATTTTCAAAATAAGAATTCAATATAGTCAAATCACCAAAATTACTAATTGCCCCACCGTAAATACTCTCGTCAATTGTATCATAATATAAGACATTATTTTTAAAGGTACAATTATCAATTACCACATTTGAATTTTTAATGTCAATAGCTGCCCCATAAACCTGATGATTATAATGCACAGAATAAGAATTTGGAGATTTATAAGCATTAACGAACTGTATATTTTTAAATGTGACAGTTATATTATCTGAAACAATAAATAAATAGTTTTTATTTTTCCCATCAATAATCGTGTTTCCAGAACCTATGAAATTTAAAGATTTGGTAATGTTCAACCTAGTATTTTCCAAACCACTATAAGTTCCGTCAGCTAAATAAATATTGTCATCACCACCGGATATTGAAATAGCCTTGGAGATTGTTTTAACAGAAGATTCATTTGAAAATCCATTATTTGAATCCAACCCAAATATGGCATCAACATAAATAGAATTTTGATTTTCACCTAAAAGGTCTAAACTATCCTCTGTTTGATTAACATTAACATTATTTGCACTTACAGCAGATATTGTTAATAAAACTAAAACAATGAAAGTTATTAATACCAATTTATTAAATTTCAAATTAAATACCTCATTTATTTTAATTTTAACTTTATAAATTATAATTTATCGTTGATAGATATAGTTATATAATAACAAGGTATTTAAAAGTATCATAAAAATTAAAAATAAAAAAAAGAGAAAATCAGTCAAAAATGACTAATTTTATTTAAAATTTAATTTTTTCCGTCTAAGTCCAATAACAAATAATATCAGCATAGGTATAATGAAAAATACTGATGGAATAAATTTATTTATCTCGTTTTTCTCATCAATTTCATAAATCTTTTTACTGACACTTGAAGACTCGCCAGTTGAAGATTCATCAACACTTTTGGTTGATTTAGATTGACTTGCAATTGATTCACTTCCGGAATCGGATGGGGAATCATCAGAATTATTTGAATCAGCATTAACCTTATGACCATTATAGGAAGTGTTATTAACTTTACCACTTTGAGTATTGGAGTTAATATAGTTCATAATCAATTCCTTTAAAGACATGATGGTCTTGGTAGAATTCCCATTTCCATCATTATTACCCTGAGACTCGCCATTGTGTTGATTATTGCCATTTTCCTCAATAGGTATCACCCAACCTTCTTCACCCTCATGACTTCCAGATTGATTAGAAGATCCCGGAATTAAAGGATTGTAATGATGATTATTTGTATCTTCATCACTGGAAATTTGACTGCCGTCAATATTATTTGAAATATCATTATTATTAGTTGGATTATAATTAAATTCCTCTCCGTTATCAACATTATTTTCATGATTAGCAAAATAATTAAATGCGGAAATTACCGGATTATTGTAAAATTCCATATTTTTATGAGCGGACAAATCTCCATATTTATATCCATTGGTGTTATTTGCCTTAGGATTATAAGTTACTAATAAATTATTAGCTACTGTTGAATTAACAGAACTTAATAAATTAACTGAATAATAACCATCACTGAATACAGTATTGTTTTGAATATCATATTGGTGGTCTCCAGAAGTACTTTGATGATAACTAACCCCATATAAATTATCATTAATTGAAACATCACCAACACTGTGAACTTCAATTATATTATGTTGAATTATAGAGTGAGTATCTTGTGATTCAATACCTGCCACTAAAGCCCATTCATGTGTACCTGCTAAACCTGTTACATTGATTTTATTGTATGTAATTGATAATGAAGTTGCACCATAGAAGTTTTGTGAATAAACACCAATGTTTGGACCATTGGAAAATGAATACAAATCATTATGAGTTATATTTACATTAGCAATAGGACCTGTGATTTGAATCGGATATGCAGTACCAGCAGCTAACTTACCTCCAGTTGTGATAATTGAAATATTATTACCAATAACTGTCAGATTTTCCAAATTATAAATATCCAATCCATAAAGATAATTATCTACTCCCGGAAATGTTAAAAAGTCAGACATGTAGATAGAGTTATTAGCTATTAATGAATTATGAGACTTAGATATTAACATTGTATCTAAAGATGGATATGCACATTGAGGGCGTTTATTAACTTCAGATATTAACTTATTTCCTACAAATGTTAGGTTATCACATCCGCCAATTCCAACAGTCAATACTAAATCAGAAGCAAGTTCTGCACCATTTGCGCCAAATATAATATCTTTAAGAGGCAAAGCTGATGAAATCGTGTTATTTGCAACTAAAGCATTATCACAATCTACTATTTTTAAAGCACAATTATAAACCTTTACATTATTATTATGTCCTTCAAAATTAATGCTGCAATTAATCATGCGAAGATTTTTAACAGCTCTGTTGCCTATTCCTTCTACATAAACACCATATGCTTGAACATTAGTCGGAACAACATAATTAATATTAAGATTAATCAAATTTGCATAATCTGAATAAACTAAAACACCCGCATAATCATTATTTGCAAATTCACTATCAAGATCGATATTTAAATCAGACAAAGTAATATTTTTTGCTTCTAAATTAAATACGCAATTTTTTAAGGAATATCCCATACCTTTAATAGTTACATTGTCTGCATTAATTGTTAATTTACCTAAATTTTCAAAATTCTCAGCAAAAATTACTGTTTTGCCATTAAATCTTGATTTTAAAACACCACTATCAAAATAATCATCAATATTCTTTGATGTGACATATACGGTATCATCAACTACCAAATCAGGTTCATCGGGAATTTCTTCATCAATAGAATTTAATACAGTGCCATTAGCAATAGTTGAAACTTTTTCAATGCTTACTCCTTCTAATGATGAATTATCATCAATTTCAGTAGCTGAAAGTGAAGAAATACTCAGAACACCATATATAATTATTAATCCCAATATCAATTTCCAATTTAAACCTATATTTTTCACCCCCTTCAAAAGTTTTACTCTTTTCAGAGATTTTAAAAATATATTTTTAAAAATCACTTAAAGGCAATAGAGTATATATAAAAATTAGTTTATAAAGTTATCTTTAAAATTAATTAAATTTGAGTATAAAAAAAGAAATAATTAGAAGAGTGAAATACTCTTCTATTTAATTGTTATTTTTGCATTTGTACTAGATGCCTCATACAACAAGTATTGCCCAGCATAAGAAATCTTAGCTGTGTATTTACCTTTTTTGGTAAGTTTAAGTTTAAATGTTGCTTGACCTTTCGCATTAGTCTTAGCGGTGTATATTTTACCGTTAACTTTTAAAGTTATCTTCTTACCAGCAGCTAAATACATTTTACCGTCAATGTTTTTGACAGTCGAAAGTGTTACTTTGTATTTTTTGGTTTTTGCAGTTGCTTTGTATGCTTTTGAAGATGCTTTAATGTAGGTAGGTTTTTTAACAATAATAATTCTATTTACCGCAAATGAAGCATTATTGTCTTCATCACCTAAAAATGCAGATGCAAATGTGTATACTCCAGCATTTTGCAAACCAATTAATTTATTGACAGTACCATTTTCATCAGTAGTGTACCAAGCCAATATACCATTGTATCCAATACCAACTGATTTGTTTACTAATGGATTGCCACTAGGATCAGTGAGACGCAGTGAGTAGTATCCTCCTTTTTCACCAGTTATGGCTTCACAAGAGTATTGAGTGTAATCTTCAGAAGTAATCACACTAGAATCAGTTACTTTAGCCATATTCTTTAATGAAATTGAGATATTGCATCCAAGCAAAGCATCTCCCCCTTCATAATTAATACATACTAATTTATCAGTAACATTAGAAATTGCAAAAGTACCTTTTTCATCGGTTGTAGTAGTATACTTTACACCATCAATAGTATATGAAATAGCAGCATTTGCAATAGATTCACCAGTACTAACAAGTAAAGTAGCAGTTATTTTACCACATTCAACAGTGATATTATCAAATTTAGTGCTGAATTCTTCTAAAAAGATTGAAGTTGCTTTGTAAACTGAATCATGTTTTTCATCACCAGAGTAAATCACAACGATACTGTGATTTCCAGCAGAAATACTATCAATAGTATATGTAGCATTTCCATTCACATCTAAAGAAACAACCACTCCAACACCATCAACAATAATACTAACATTGCCAGTAGCATGAGGAATATTAACAGTTACCTTCACATCTTCACCAACCTTAATATCCCCAGGCACCATGATATTTACTTCAGGAATTTCTTTTGAAACATTGAAATGAATACTTTCTACCTTAGGAAGATAATGATTATCACCAAGATATGCAACAACAACACTATGATTTCCAGCAGAAATACTATCAATAGTATATGTAGCATTTCCATTCACATCTAAAGAAACAACCACTCCAACACCATCAACAATAACATTAACATTGCCAGTAGCATGAGGAATGTTAATAGACACAATAACGTCTTCACCAAGTTTTATTTCACCAATAGCAACATTTACATCAGGTGCTAATTTATCAACAGTGAATTGATTAGAGCAATTAGAATGCATATAGAATAAATTACCTTCAGAGTATGCAGATACAGTATAAGTATTAGCATTTAATCCAGATACAATTAATATAGCTTCACCATTTACAAGATTAAGAGAGTATTTTTTACCATCTAAAATTACTTCAACAGCAATTGATATATTTTCACCAGATTTAATGTGGATTTCTGCATTTTGACCAACGAGAATATTCTCAACCTGAATACTTAATTTAGGGTCAATTGGGAAATTATTTTTAACTGTGTTATTCACATTTTGATAAGTTACAGCAGAATTTCCAGTTAAAGCACTAGAGTGTAATATGTTATTAACTACAGTGTTATTAGTAGTAGATTTAAGATCTATAGCATATTCTGTTGTAGTAGAATTAATGAAGTTTCCAGTAATTATATTGTCATTTGAGTTTACAGTTACAAGATCTGATACATTATTTTCTGTGAATGTTGTGTTTTTAGCAGCAGATCCAACATTTACAGTAGTCAGAATAGTGTTTTTGGATGCAACAACGTTTTTACCATCAATTGTTAATGATTTAACAGTGTTTCCGGTTAAAGTACATCCTTCGGTTGCAGTTAAAGCTCCTTCGGCAATATTGTTATTTTCTACTAAACTGTAAGTGCCGACACTCATTGATCCTCCGCCGGTAATGGTGTTGTTTCTGTATATGTTTTCGGTTGAAGTAGCGCCCCATTGATTGACAATTGCATTGCCTTTAAAGTTCAATATGCTGTTATTTTCAATAATGTTGCCTTGTCCGCATACAGTAATTCCGTACATGAATGGGGAAGCGGGAACTTGGGAGTTGATTATGTTGTTGGTGTAGTTTACAAATTGAGGAATTTCTCCAGATCCCACAAATATGTTGGAAGACAATACATTACCAGAAGATCCAGTAATTAAGAACTCATTATTGTCAAATGTTGCATATTTGCCGCCTTTACCTAAAACAACACAGCTTGAGCCAGTGCCGCCGTTTTCAAATTTTGAATTTTTAACGGTAGTGTAGTAGGCATTAGAGTGTATGGACAAGAATCCTGTACCTGCGCCAACACCGCTCATATTAGCTTTCATATAGATATCATCAACAGTTACGTAAGAAGCGCCTTTGATGAATAGATCGCCGTTAATAATGCTAATGCCTGTGATATTAGTGTGGTTTGCACCCTCAACAACATTGAATTTTACCCAGTTACCAGGATTTACTCCACTGTCAAATACAGCATCTCCAGTAGATGAAATAACATTTACAGGAGTATCAATATATACTGAGTAGTTTCCACCAATAAATAATCCTTGGAAGTCCAAAGTAGCTCCTTCAGGAACAATATCTACTAAATAATTACCATTATCCTTATTGAAGTAGTAATAGAATGTTTCATTAGTAATTACGCCATTAATAACTTGTAAATTACCAGTGACAATGGTTGGAGCAATTAACCCATCTCCATTGTAAGTTACTTCAATAGCATTATCCCCTGCAACTAAATCCTCTGCATCAACAACCTGAGTTACACTACCATTCACTAACGGCAATTCCTCAAATACTTTATTTCCAATTCTAATTGTTACATTACCAGTACCACCAGCAACATTAACAGTAATTACACCATTAGTTCCAATCCATACCATTTTAGCATCAATAGAAATTTCAGCTTCAAATGGAGGATAGTTATTTTCAACAACACCCACATAACCTTCAGCAACTGAATTATCACCAAATAATTCATTAGCATATAAAATATTACCAGTTACATTGGCTGGAGTTCCATTTAATACTGAAACTGTGTATTTGCCTGTGGTGAAAATTGTATTATTCTGAATATCAAATGAACGTTCACCATACATGAATTGTTCATAACTTATACCATAAACCGGAGCTTCGTCAACATATCCTGCAACATTGTAAGTGTAAATAGTGTTATTATATGCTTTAACATCCCCATTTTGAATTTCAATACCTGATATTAATGCCCATGAATGAGAAGAACTTGCATAACCGGTTACATTGATAAAGTTATTAGCAATATATAAAGTAGATGGTTCACCAGACATGCTTGCAACATAAATACCTAAGTTAGGGCCGTTAGATACTGAAGTTATATTGTTTCCAAGAATTTTTACTTCAGAAGTGGTACCTTGTAATGCATATGCAGTACCTGCAGCATTTTGTCCACCTTTGGTGGATAAATTAAAGTTATTATTAGAAATAACCAAATTAGTTGATTTAGCAAAGTTCATTGCATAAAGATAGCTAGATTTACCTTGTTCACATAATTCATCAATAATTGAGATATTATTGTGGTCAATCAAACCGTTAGTTACAGTACTAATTAACATTGCCTGAATAGTTGGGAAACTAGCATTGAAGTTATTTGAAGCTGCAGTAATTATATTGTTAGTGATATTTAAGTTTTCAACTGTTTTTACTCTAACGGCATTCACATAATTTAATCCTAATTCTTCCCAGTTATTTACATATAATGCTGGATATTTAACTCTAATTATGTTTCCATCAATTACAATGTTACTTGAATCAACTATATTTACACCTAATGCATGATCATCATTATCTACACTGTGATTACTTTCAAATGTGATTATGTTATTTAAAAGTTTTACATTATTCTGACCATTTACATTAATAATTTCAGCAGATACATCACCAACAATGTAAGTAATATTTAAGTTAGATAAAGTTACATTACTTCCACCAACAGTAATCAATGAACCAAATTCCATAGTTGAATTTAAAGTAAGATTACGAATAATTACATCATCATTGTTAATAATAATGCACATATCATTTAATACAGCATTTTCACCAGTAATCTTAATCGGCTTATCAAGATATATGTAATATGAAAGTTTATTAAATTCTCCTTTGAATATTAACTCATCAAATGGCACATCCCCATTTAAGAATCCGGTATCATCAAAGAATTCATAGAATACCTCTTCAGTTACTACATTTGTTAATGCGGTGAATGTAGAAGTTGCAGTTCCAACACAAATATAGTCATCGCCATTATAGGTAACAGTAATGTTATTTTCGCCAACTGCAATATCAGAAGCATTAACTTTAATAGTTACAGTGCCATTTACTAAAACAACTTCAAAGTATTCTTTATTGTTTACTTTTACAGTTACATTACCAGTTGCATTTACAACAGAAATAACAATAGTATTATTATTACCAACAAATACTGTATTGGCATCAATAGTTATAATCGCATTGCCACCATTCCTAACAACTGTGTTATTATTGCCTTCAACATAATTAACTGCTTTATCACCCAAATAAGAAGCACTAGACAATTTATTATCAGTTACAACGTTATTAGAAGTTGATTTTAAATCAATTGCATAAACAGTTTGAGTATTAATCGTATTATAAGTAAGTCTATTGTCATTTGAGTTTACAGTTACAAGATCTGATACATTATTTTCTGTGAATGTTGTGTTTTTAGCAGCAGATCCAACATTTACAGTAGTCAGAATAGTGTTTTTGGATGCAACAACATTTTTACCATTAATTGCTAATGAGTTAACGGTATTTCCAGTTAAAGTACATCCTTCGGTTGCAGTTAAAGCTCCTTCGGCAATATTGTTATTTTCTACTAAACTGTAAGTGCCGACACTCATTGATCCTCCGCCGGTAATGGTGTTGTTTCTGTATATGTTTTCGGTTGAAGTAGCGCCCCATTGATTGACAATTGCATTGCCTTTAAAGTTCAATATGCTGTTATTTTCAATAATGTTGCCTTGTCCGCATACAGTAATTCCGTACATGAATGGGGAAGCGGGAACTTGGGAGTTGATTATGTTGTTGGTGTAGTTTACAAATTGAGGAATTTCTCCAGATCCCACAAATATGTTGGAAGACAATACATTACCAGAAGATCCAGTAATTAAGAACTCATTATTGTCAAATGTTGCATATTTGCCGCCTTTACCTAAAACAACACAGCTTGAGCCAGTGCCGCCGTTTTCAAATTTTGAATTTTTAACGGTAGTGTAGTAGGCATTAGAGTGTATGGACAAGAATCCTGTACCTGCGCCAACACCGCTCATATTAGCTTTCATATAGATATCATCAACAGTTACGTAAGAAGCGCCTTTGATGAATAGATCGCCGTTAATAATGCTAATGCCTGTGATATTAGTGTGGTTTGCACCCTCAACAACATTGAATTTTACCCAGTTACCAGGATTTACTCCACTGTCAAATACAGCATCCCCAGTAGATGAAATAACATTTACAGGTGAGTTAATGTATACTGAGTAAGTATTACCTATAAATGGTCCCCGGAAGTCTAAAGTAGCTCCTTCAGGAGTAGGCAATAAGTATCCATTTTCATCAAAGTAGTTGAAGAATGTGGAATTGGTAATGACTCCGTCTAAAAGTCTGAAAGTAGTATTGGCTTCACCAGCATTAACCAATTCACTACCATTATAAGTAACAGTTACATTGTTAACATCAATTAAATCAGCAAATTCAACCAATTGTGATACTTTTCCATTAATAAGTGGCAAATCTTTAAATTCTTTATTATTTACTTTGATAGTTACATTACCTCCAGTAGCATTTGTAACAGATACAACAATGGTAGCATCATATCCTGCAAATACATTTGGAACATCAATAATTATTTCAGCCAGATATGGAGGGTAATTGTTTTTAATAACATTTCCATTACCAGACACAATAGTTGCAGCTGAATCGCCCCATAATTCATGACCATGCAAATTGTTAGTGGTTACATTAGAATTAATAGCATTTAATAGATATACTGAATATTTACCTTTAGTGAATATTTGATTATCCCTAATATCAAATGAATGATTCCCATTTATATTCTGAGCATAGCTTATACCATATAAATAATTATTTTCATAATAATCACCAATGCTTTGAGAGTAAACTGTGTTATTGTATACTTTAGCAAGAGTATCTTGGAGTTCTATTCCTGAAACTAAAGACCAGGAACTAGTATTAGTTGCTAAACCAGTTACATTAATTAAGTTATTGGTTACAGTAATATAAGATGCACCATAATAGTTTTGTGAGTAAATACCTAAAGTAGGACCGCGACTAATTGCGGTTAAAGTATTTCCGTCAACTAAAAGACCTTTGTACGGACCAGTTAATTGAATTGGATAAGCAGTGCCTGCACCGTTTGTACCTGCAGTGGAGTTAACTAAAATGTTGTTGCCCATTATTTGAGCATCGTTACAAGTGTATAAATCTACAACATTAGAGTAACCTGCACCGGTAGTTATGAAATCGGTTTGAGCAATAGTGTTTTTACTAATTAATAAATTAGTTACATCCTTAGCCATGATAGAATCAAGTGTTGGGTAACTTCCATAAGCACCAATTACATTAGTATTTATTCTTGCATTAGCAATTGTTACATTTTCACTGCCTTGAATACCAATAGCTAAAACTAAATCAGCATCAATGCCGGATTCTTCGTAATCCACATCACAAGCAGGCAAATTAGCATTTATGTTTCCACCAGTTACAACAACATTGGTTGAATCACGAACTTTAATAGCATATTGGTGATAACCAACACTTCCAATAGAATTACTAACAATGTCAATGACTATTCCGGATACGGTTAAGTTATCTACACCATTAGCAAATATTCCATATGCTTCACTATTTGCAACAGTTTCATAATTAATTTTTAATGCATTTAAACTTACATCATCTCCAGCAACATAAATAGCAGAACCAGAAATTCCATTATTAAGGATTAAAGTAAGATCCCTTAATGTAATATCCTGAGATACAACATCAAAAGTAATATTATTAAATATGCCCAATTTACCATAATTATTAAATGTCATTGGTGCTGTGAATGTTATTTTATTAATTCCTAAATCTTTAGCATTGAATGTGTCCCTGAAAGTTAAAGAATTGAATGGAATATCAGTGTACATGTATCCATCTTCATCAAAGAAGTCGAAGAAGTTAGATACGTAAATATTGTTATTGTTTCCGCTGACTTTTATAGAACCTGTTCCGAAGTTTTCTTCAAATAATCCTCCATTATCCCTGTATTTAGCAACCACATCATAAGTACCTTCATCTAACGAAATAACAAATTTGCCCTTTGCAATACCATTTGCAACTGTTAAATTGGCAAAAGAGATGTTATTAATGAATAATTCTATATTGCCTTGATTTACGATTGTTCCGCCATCATCAGTTACATTAATTACATAAGTTGGCCTATCCCCTTTTTTAACAGTGATATTTTCTAACTTAACATTAATAGTGGAAGATATCAAGTATATCATTTCACTTTGATTATCGACAGTGACTTTAATATATTTTAGGGTTAAAGGAACATTATAAACATAGCTGAATTCACCGGATTCTAATTTACCTTTAATATCGCCATTAGATGTTGAAATAGTTACATCACGAGGTATGCAAATTGGGTTTTCCAATTCTCCAACAGCAACTCCATTATTGTATGAATTGATATTGGCAGTAATTGTTACATTTTCACCAGCCACAATTTCAGTATCATTTGAAACTGTTAAAATAGCCCATCTGTTTAAAGTTACTTTATCTGAAACAAATCCTTTAGGTGAATCGTTAGTTCCCCACCAGTTATCATTTGCAGTTACTTTAGGAGTAGTATAACTAGTTACTCTTGAATAAATTGTATAATTTGAATTATCCAAGTTATTGATGAATACGGAATTTGCAATATTCGCAGTAGCAGCCCTGACATAAATGGCTCCACCACCAAGACCTTCAACAGAGTTATTTTCAAATAATGAGTTATAAACTGTTAAGGTTTCTTTAATATCCTCATATGAACCAACAAAACTTATCGCTGCTCCACCATGATTACTTGAAGCATCTTCACCTTTAGCAGTGTTAGAAACAAAGTTGCATGAAGTAATATTGGCTTTATTGGTGTTTACTATTTCAATAGCCCCACCTCCTGATCTTTCAACATGGTTTGAAGTGAAGTTGGAGTTAGAAATTAATAAATTATTCTTAGCCTGTTGTACGAAAATGGCTCCTCCGCCGAAATTGCCTGTACCTACAGCACTATTATTACTAAATACAGTACCTTCAATTATTAATTCAGGAGTTACACCTATTCCTGCATTTTGAGTGAATATTGCACCTCCATTTTCCTTAGCTTTGTTGTTTTCAAATATTGAATTCCTGATAGTTAAAATACCTGCGTTGTAAATTGCACCACCGTTTTTAGCGGAAGTGGAATTAGCAAAAGTACAATTTTCAATAGTTAAGTTTCCTGCATTTCCAATTAATGCACCACTTTCACCGGTAACATACCCATTTGCAAAGGTAACATTAGCTATGAAACCCTTAGCATCAGCTCCAAAGTATAATATCCTGTTGGCATTTTCACCATCAAATATTACATTACCAACACCAATTATAGTTAAGTTTTCACTTATATATCCTAAGTTGCCGGTTTTATAGGTGCCTGCTAAAACAATGATTTTTCCTTTTGAAGAAATTTCAATAGCATGTGCCAAGGTTGCAACAGGTTCTGCTTCACTACCTAAATTAGCATCGCTACCATCAGGAGATACATAAACAAATTCAGTGCCCAATGGAATTTTTGCAACAGCATCTTTATACGAAGCGGTAATATACTTATCATTTGCATCAATTGTGTAAGTTGTAGAAGCTTCACCATTTGCAACATCGACCTCTTCATTTAAGTTACCGCTACTAGAAGTGAATGTTACCTTTAAACCATCAGGCAATACCCTATTATAATTAACAACACTACCATCAGCATATACTAAAGAACTGAAAGCAGCATTAATTGTCACTTCATCACCAATTTGAGCATCAGCCGGATTAATATTAGCAGTTAATGCTATCCAATTTCCAATATCAATATTATCGGATACCTTATCACTAGGTTCGACATTGGTTCCCCAGAAGTTTTCATTAACATCTGCAACGTATGATTTATTATCGGCATAAATTGCTCCATTTACGTCACTGAGGATAATGGAATTAGTAATGTTTAGTTTATTCAATCCAGCAGCAGACAAAGGATTAGAGGAATTACTAACATGATATTTTAAATAGATTTCAGAACCATTATCGGCAACATTGTTTTTGAATACAGAATTATTAACAGATATTGCACCAGCAGAAGCATAAATTGCACCACCTTGACCAGGTCCCCCACCAGTAAGAGCAACATTGTTTTCAAAGTAACATCCATCAATATCCATAGAAGCATTATTGTTTACGTAAATAGCCCCGCCTTTACCTCCATAATAAGTTCCAGAGATGGCAGTGTTATTTATAAAACTACAATTTTTAACAATAGCCTTGCCTGATTTTCCTGTAGAATAAGCAGAAGAAGTACCACTTACATAAATACCAATACCCGCACTTCCACTTGAGGAAGTACCTTTATTTCTAAAGAAGTTTGAATTATAAACTTCAGCATTGGAACTTGAAATATATAACCCATATTTTAAGAAATTATCAGTAAAGTTACAATTATCCACATGTAACTTACCCTGATTTTTGACATAAATACTGCCATAACTAGTAGAAGTTTTATGAGCGGCATTGTCACTAAATACAGAATTAGTTACAGTTAAATCAGCACCATCTACATATATCAATGATTGGCGATATGTTTCACCACCATTTTTAGTGAAAATACAATTATCAGCAATTAAAGTCGCATTAGTATCCATACGAATAATGGAACCTGAATTAGACTCATTACAATTAGTGAATGTAATTCCAGAAATATGTAAATTACCAGATTTTACATATAATGCCCTACCTCCTTTACCATCAAAGATGACAGTGCCATTAGAAGATATGTATAATGCAGCAGTAGTTTGAATATTGTTTACAGCATAAGTACCTGCATTAACAATAATTTTACCACTTTTTCCTTCTCCTTGAGCTAATTCTACAGCTTTTGCTATGGTTTTAACTGGAGCAGCAGCACTACCGTTATTAGTATCATCACCAGCAATAGCATCAACATGAATTATTACGGAAGGAGGTGCATTATAAAGTTCCGGAATTTCAACTGTTAAATCTTCACCATTACTTAATTGGTAAGTGCCATCGTTATCAATAACCCAAACATCAGCAACCACACCATCAGGCAAACTATTAGATCCCCAATAATTATAATTTACATCATAGTCTCCCCCATCAGCAAATCCGGTACCGTAAGTATTGCCCCTAATGTTACAGTAGTTCATAGTAAACTCTTTATCAGGCGTTTTATATAATGCAATTTTAGGACAGGAATTGTTTGCAATTACTGAAGTTGTAATGTTTATAGAATGAGTATCATAAAAAATTCCATCCCCAGCAGCACCATTTGAATTCTTCAATACAGAATTATTAACAATTCTTGAATTTTTAATATTAAGATTGCCTGAAGATCTAATAATCGAATTTGATATGACATTACAATTTGAAATTGTAAGATTAGAGAAGTATGCGGTTGGTATGGATGATCCACTACCATATAAATAAACAATTCCCTGCATTTGGCCACTAGATCCCGAATATGTAGAATTATCAATTAAAATATTTTTAAGATTATAAACACCATTACCAGTTAAATAAATACCCCCAGTTCCAGCTGTGGCGCTAGATTTGAAATTAAGTATTTTTATGTTTTCAATGGTTGCAGCAGCTGAAGTATATATTTGGAATGCGCCAAATTTACTAGAGCAATCAATAAAAGAACAATCCCCCATATATAAGTCTTGGTTTCCACCAATTCTCATAGGAAGATTAAATTTACCTGCATTTACATCCTTAAATGTTAAATTTTTAAATGAAAGAGCAATTCCATTCTCAGATATTTTAAAAATACCTGCATTAGAAGAATTAGAAGTAATTATTACACCTTCTTGGCTTTCACCAACAAAAGACATGCTTTTTTTTGGAGAAACTACAACATTTTCGGAGTATAATCCATTTTTTATAAAAATAGTTTCCCCACCAGTAACTTTATCCGAGTTAACAGCAGCAGAAATGGTTTTATAAGGATTATCCTCAGTCCCTTGTTCATCATTACTTGTTGAAGAACTATCAACATAGATAGTGTCTCCACTCGCACTTACAACTTCCCCACTATAATCACTGGTTAAGTTAGTATCGTGCGTAATATCTTCTGCACTAACCGTACCGATGCAAAATACCATCAATACGAATAGAACCATACAAATAAACGTATTTTTATCCAAACTTTTCATCCAATCACTCGATTCAATGATTTTAAAAATTATAAAGCCCACATAAGAAAAATTAAACTGAACTTTATATTATTAATGTATATACCAAGTAATATATAAAGTAATACAAATTGAATTAAATTAAACTATAAATGATTAAATTTTGAAATAAAATAAAAATTATGAAAATAAAGAAAAAATTAGAATCAACTATCTTCTTTTAATAGTTAATTTCTTAATGATAGTTGTTTTTGAAAATCTAACAAGTATCTTGTACTTGCCGACTTTTAACTTAAGTTTTATTTTTATAGTAGCTATGCCTTTCTTATTTGTTTTAGCAGTGTATCTTTTACCTTTAATTTTAAAGATAATTTTTTTACCCACAATAGCTTTTCCTTTAGAAGTTTTTAAAGCGGCCGAGTACTTATAGTATTTGGATTTCTTCTTAGAAAGATCTTTAGCTTTAAGAATCTGTTTTACAAATAACTTATTGAAAACAGTGAAATCTTTATAAGTAGTCATGACAGTGTAAGTTTTAGGAACATGTTTTACTTTAAAAGAGGCATAACCCTTGGAATCGGTTTTAGCCGTGAATGTATCACTTCCTATCTTAAATTTAACTACCTGGCCCTCACCTACATAATTGCCATCATCACCAACAATGCGAACTTTGAAGTAAGATCCATCTAAATAATCCATCTTTAAATTGTAATTATCTGTTATTCTTTTAACAATTGTTGATTTATAAGTTGAATTTTCACCACTGAACGGATTTAAAACAACAATATCCCAAACACCAACTTTTAATTTCATATTTAAAATAGCAACACCCTCAACATTAGTTGTAGCATTATATGGAACACCATTTACAAGGAATGTAATCTGAGCATTAGCTAGAGGGTTTCCATCATTTGTAAGCAATAATGCCTTAAAATCAACTCCACTATTGTATCCGCGAAGCATATCGTTTGCTTGAATAGTGCCCAATACATTAACAGTTGAAGTCAGATTACTTGCACAATACTTTATGCTGTCATTAAAATTAATAACCGCCACATAACGGCCCTTATTTAACTTTAAGTTAAGGTATATCCTGCCCAAATCATCAGTAGTTAAAACATACTTTTTATTATCAATGCTGACAAGAACCGTTTCGCCAACAACAGCATTATCATTTATATCTTTTAAAACAGTTATTAGATTATCAGAATAATAAATAGTATTATTTAAAAGTTCAATGTAAGTATTTAATCGATTGACTTGGATTTCCAAAGGCTTTGATATAGATTCATACTTATTATCTCCCAAATAAGTCACATCAACAATGTTTTTTCCACCAGACAGATTTGGAATTTCAATATTGGCTACACCATTATTTACAGTACCATAATAAATGTCATTGCCAATTCCACAAGATACACTTCCCATTGCATCAATAGGCAAACAAACAGTTATTATAGCAGTTTCACCAAAAGTGATATTGCTCGATGAAGCATTAAAAGTTGAAGGTTCCATTTTGGCATAAGAAAATGCATAAATTCCATTAGTTGTAGTTAAATAGATTATTCCATTATTCCCCATAACCGGATTTCCAATTACTTGATTTCCAATGTAACTTTTCCATAATAAATTATTTTCACTATCAAATGCATAAAACATGTCTTTTGAACCAATATAAATATTTCCATCATTTCCAATTAGCATACCCGAAGTAAAAGTCAAATTAGAAACTAATGATTCATTACCATTAACCAAATCATATTTATATAAGTTTCCTAGTGAATTAATGAAATATAATCCTTGTTCTTCATTTAATGCCAAATACTTGCCAATGCCACCTGTGACTTTGGTTTTCCAGATTATACTGCCTTCAGAGTTAATTTCAACAATGTCATCATCCAATACTCCATAAATCATATTTCCCGAACCTGCAACAGGACGGACACCATTAGTATTGCCAGAAATACTTGCTATAATTTGTTTATTTAAAATATCAACAATTTTAAGACTATCATTACAGGCAACAACACAAATATAATCATTAACAATGACGGGAGCTGACTTTGGACTAGATTTTCCCAAACAAATCAATCTTGGATCTCCTCCACTTTTCCACAGATTAAATGGTGCAATAACTAAATTATAATCACCAGGCTCATATTGATATTCACCAGCTATGTATAAATTTGCATTTGAATCAACAACAGGTGCAAACCTGCTTGATCCTTGGTGAATAGAACCATATTTTTTTCCGGTGCTTTGATTAATTAAATGAAGAGTATTTCCTACTTCAGGAGCTATAATAAAATCACGGCTAACCGCCAAACCAGAATAATTGCCTCCAACTTCTATACCATAATACCATAATTGATTTCCATCATTATCAAATGAATAAATACCTGAAGTCGTAACCACATAAATATTTCCATTAGAATCAATTACCAAATTTCCAATCGCCTCACCAGTTAGATCATTATTCCAAATAATCGCCCCATTCGAATTAGTTTCATATGGGGATTTTCCAGTATTATGACTATCATAACCTTCATTTGACCATTGTGGAGTGTTATAATTTGAAACCTTAAACTGAGTACTGTTTTGAACTGTCAAATAATTATCGCTGGATAAAATTGCAGAAACATCATAAACCCCAAAAGACAGTCCCTGAAGTTCCAATGAAACTTTACCTGTAAGTGGAATATTCTTTGTAACATTAAAATCACCACAAGTAATTGTAATATTTCCACTAACCCCACTTAAAACAGTTACCGAAATCTTTTCATCATCTCCAACCATTATATCATTTACTGTGATTGTTAATGTAGTAGTTGCTTTAGCTACATTAAATGAAGATGTGCAGTTGTTAGAATTGAAGACATTATTTCCACTATAAAATACAGATGCAACTTTATCTCCAGCAGACAAACCTGAAATAGTTACCCTGGCACTTCCATTTATAGTGGAATTTGTGTAATTTTTACCATCCACACTAACAGTGACATTTCCATAAGCAGTATCATTTAAAACTATGTATATAACTGCTGATTCACCATAAGTAATATCTGCCACATTTGCCGATATGGTTGTGTTCAGTTTATCAACAGAAAAACCAATTGAATTTTGACTTGGCAAATACTTATCATTCCCATTATAAATAGCCACAATATAATAATCTCCTCTAGAAATAGAATTTATTGTATAATTAGCTTTAGAGTTAGTTAATGTTAAATTTTCTTCCTCATTATTCATTATTAATGTTACGTTTCCTGTTACATTTGGAGAAACCTCAATTGTTAGAATAACATCTTCACCAACTTTAATTTCTCCAACTGAAATATTGGTTGTTGAATTTAGTTTGTTTACAGTTATTGAAATGTTTTTGTTACTTGCGGCATAATATCCATCACCAGAATAGGAAATTAAAATAGTATTTTCTCCAACAGACAAATCATCAATATTGAAGGATGTTGTTGCATTTTTAATTTGTTTAGATAATGTTTTATTGCTGTAATTAAGTGTCAAAGTGCCTGTAGCATTGTAATGTAAAGTTATTTCAATTGTAGTGGTCTCCCCAACTGAAACAGCATCATCAAATGAAACAAACATATTGGGATCAATATCTGATTCTGTAAAATTAACTGTAGCATATACACCATTATAGCTGGCGGTTAAACTGCCCTCAACATCTGTTAAAGTAAAGAGAGTATTTGCAATTCCATAAACAATTGTGACTTTATCTTGACTAGAATTACCTCCGGTTGTTGAAATATCAAGTTCAACTGTTGGCAAATTACTTGAATCCCAATAAGAAACGTTTCCATCTTTATCATATTTATTATTTAAATCAAAGGTCACGATTGCAGTTTCCTGTTGGAATATAGATGTTGCATTAGCAGATGTAGTTAAAAACAACCAATAATCACAATGAGATAATGGTGAAATTGGAGGAGCGATATTGTAGTTATCCTGAGTATTTCCAAACCAATTTCCACTACAATATATTTTCTTTAAATTTACATTAGATTTAGAATTGAAAATCGCATTATTCGAATTTGCAAAATTATTGCCTAGGAATATGGAATCACTTACATGAATTTCACTAGAAGAAAATATTACGGCACCATATGCCCCAGAATCAGTGTTATTTATAAATAATGATGATTTTACCCAAAGAACACCTCCAGTTGACATATATATTCCTGATGTTCCTCTATCCCCACTATTTTTTGAAAATACGACATTGGTGACGGTTAATGTCTTCTGATTATTATTGTTAGCATTATAATATAAACATCCTTCTTTAACATTATTATTTGTAAATGCTGAATTTGAAATGAAACATTGAGTTCCAGCTGTTGATTTAATTAATGCATTGCGTTTTGCAATATTTGCAATATTTGAATCAAATACCGAGGAAAGGATAGTATAGGTATTGGCTAAAATTAAAATTCCAGTATTGCTTTTGAAATTTAAATTACTTGCTTCAACTGTGCCTCCACTCTCAATTAATGCAGATTCATATGAATTTGATTCGAAAGTGCAATTTTTCAATTTTAAAAATCCTCCTTCATGATTAATAATTCTCTCATCAGACGAAACAGCCTTTTTACAATTTCTAAATACCCCATTTACAATTTCAAACTCAAAATTGCCAATATTGAAAATATTCCCATTGGCAGAAATTACAACATTATTTTCACAAATAATTGATAGGTTGTAATTAACATTAAGATTTGTCTCTGAAAATGTTCCATCCAATATTTTTATATTTCCAGTTGAATTTGCAAGTTCAATAGCTTTCGAGATTGTTGCAACCGGATTATCTTTAGATCCATTATTGTTGTTATTACCTGATTTTTGTGATACATGAATATACTCTTTCGGTAAACCTACAGAAACTTCATTACTTGTACTATTAGATATGGATGGAACCACATAAACTTGAGCTTTTATGATGTTTTTTATATTCAGTGTGAAATCTGTGGAATTTACTGTTTTAATATATTCGCCATCCATGTAAACATCATAAGTGGCTTTGTCTAAAATGTCAGAATCATAATAATTTGCATTTTTTAAGCTAGCATCAATATGTAGAGTTACTTCATTCCCTATCCTATCATCTGCTGTGAGTTTGAGTTTTGAAAATTCAATTGAGTTTCCAGAATAATAATTATCCTGCAATATGCATTTTGAATAATGCGCTAATCTGATAACTAATGCATCACCTACACGAGTATGATTAATAAACCTATTACCAATCAAAGTAACATCAGGTGAACCATGATCAACATGTTGAATTGCACAGATGGCAGTGCCAATAGATGCACTGTTAGATATGAAAGTGGTATTTAATACAGTAATGCCTCCTTCATCCATAATTGATATAGCACCACCACGACCAGTACCGGTAGTTGATAGTTCATCCAAACTCCAACATAAGTTCTCATTATGATTAAATAATGAATCTTTAATATAAATATATGGAGCATGTAAATATTTACAGGCACCTATTGCACCACCGCCATTATTAGTAGTGCAATTATTACCTACAAATATAGTATTATAAATCTGCAAGTAACTATATGTATATAGTGCACCACCATTCCAACCAGCCACATTATCGGTGAAGTTAGAATCATATATCGTTGTATTTGCACCGCCATGAGTATGTATTGCACCTGCCCACCAAAAAGCGGCGTTCCTGTAAAAAGTGGAATTTCTCACAACCAGTATTCCGCAATTATTAATGCATCCAGGTTCGGTTCTAGCGTAATTACCTTCAAAGTAACAATTATTTACCTCACCTCTAGCTCTTGTGCATAATGTTGTAGGATCATCATCGGGATTATATACACTCAAGCAACCGAAATCAGTAGTGCAGTTTGTAAAAGAGCAATTTGTTAAAACAACATCCCCTTTCATAATATGCAGGATAGAAGAGTGACCTCCAGTCATGGAAATATTATTAAAAATACAATTTTCAACAGTGTTAGTTACATTTCCTCCCATCTGTAAAAATATTGCATTAGGTTCAAATTTTGAGGAAATCCATTTAAATGTGACATTTTTTAAGGTTATACCATGACCTGAGTTTTCAGATACACTAATAGCCAAATATTTAATTGAACGTGCATTAGCAGAGGCATCTCCAAAATAAGCTCCGGAACTTCCAATGATTGTAACATTATTATTTACCTGTATTTGATAACTAACATCGTCAACGTCAGTCGGATAAAAATTGGTATTCTCTTTAAGTTTTAAAACATAATTCCCATCATTTAAATAACAATAATACTGCAATTCATCCCAATTATTTACAGTAATCTCTTCCAAATTATCTCCAATAACATTTTCAGCACTGTTTGATAAAATAGAAGACGAATTATCATTCCCATTTACTTGATTTAAAGTTGAATTATCCAAATCCTCTGCACAAACACTACCAATACTTAAAATAAGTATTAATAATGAAATACCAATTAAAAAGTTTTTTGTTTTCATAAAAATACAACCTAATTGATATGAATTATCATATAGATTTATTGATAAAAATATATAAAGTTTTAAAGTATATTTGAAATTAAATAAAATAATGTATAAATAAAGTGTACATCAGCATTATAATTTGAGTTTTAAATGAATATAAAGTGTTTTTAATCTAGATTCCCTCTAAAATGATTAACAAACACATTTTACAGATGTATCCATCAAAACAAAGTCCTAAGGCATGGTGGTGATTTAAAATATGAAGATTTTAAAAATAGAAAATAAAGCTATTGAGAATGTTGAAAATATTTTAACCCAATAGCTATGGAATTTAAAATATAAACCCTTGATTCTTCTTGTGTTTGTATGAAATTTCAAACGAATTCAATGCTAGATTTTTTAAAACTTCAATATCCTTTTCATTGAAACCTGCAACTTCTTCCCATTGACATTCAAGGCGATTAATCTCTTCTAAAATTTCAATTCCCTTATCCGTCAAACAACAATCATATGCAAGGCCATTTTCAGGATTTTCATCAATTTCGATTAAATCTTTTTTAGCAAGTTTTTGGTATTTTTTTAAATATAGCTCTGAATGTAGATTGAATAAATCATTTTTATCTGCTTTTTCATATTGTCTAATTCTGATACGCTTGTGATGAGGTTTCTCATGTTTTTTAACCTGTTTTAATAGTTTAATTTGACTTTCATGTAAAAACACACTTAAATTTTCACGAACGTATGTAACTTTAGATTCTTCAATTATTCCCACCAATGAGGAGGGACTCATGTTTTCTATAGCTTTTTTATGTGGATGTGGCATATTATCACCTTATTTCATTTGTCCAAAGATTCCCATTATGATACTCAGGCAAGTTCACATGCAGCAGTATTCATTGCTTGAAAAACTGCTTTTTCGACTGCCATATACATCAGTATTGTAATTGCAACCAATTAATATTTTTCATCAGCATTACATCACCCATTTTCTATTTTCCTAATTAAGTAATTAGTTTTTTTAACTACATTCCCATTACCATATGCATTTGCAATTCTTTTGACTGCATCCAAGTTCTTGACAAAATTATCTAGCCATGAGAAAATATCTCCCGGATAAACTTGAATCTGATATTTTTTAAATAGTTTGTTTGAAATATCTTGAGGATCTCTACCTTTAAGCCTTTCATGGACAATTACTTCTGAAATTCCCCTTTGCATGCAACTGCAAAATGGCCTATCCTGACATCTGCATTGCATAAAATCACTTTGAAGAGCTATTAATGCCTCTTGGAATTTTTTATCAATTTTGTCAATTGCTTCTCCTGAAGATATTATATCCAAGGTTGATTCTGCAAATAATCTTGTCGAGAATTTGATTTTTAAAGCATTTGAGATTTGATTGTGAATGACGCTTGACAAATATACATTGTCAAACATTTCCAAATCCAGCGCTATTGCTAAAATTAAAACTTTAAGCTTGTCATACTTGTCTTTTTTCTTATACATTGGAGATATGCCAACATATCTTTTCAAGTAATTTCCATCATGAAGTGTATTTTTAATAAACTCCGCATCATCAATTGATAAAAATGATACCGATGTTGCCCTTCCATATTTAGTTATTTTTAATCTGTTTGAAACCCTATCAATTAACCCTAAGTCTTCCATTTCCTCAATAGCTATTTTAATGCTAATCGGAACATCGATGCTTTTATAAAATTTATTTAACTCATCAACAGAGCCGATAGAAGTTGATGAAATATCTGCAAGGATCTGTTCGTAAGATGACTCCTCATCATATTCAATATAAACATCTTCACTGTTACTTTCTAAAAGGTCTAAGGCCATTGCTTCTTCAGATTCTCCTTGAAAATCATTTCCAACTTCAGGAATTAAATAAACAATGCCTCTATCATGATAAGACGGCCTTCCAGCACGCCCCAACATTTGTGAGAATTCATTTGGATTGATCCATTTATTGCCCATCACTAATGAGTCAAAAATTACTTGGGAAGCTGGAAAATCCACACCCGCAGCAAGAGCTGCAGTAGTTACAACACAAGAAATCCTGCCCCTATCAAAGTCCTTTTCAATTCTTTCTTTTTTATAATAAGATAATCCCGCATGGTATGCATGAGCATTGATACGTTTATTATTTAAATAATTAGCAATTTGGTGAGTTTTACGCCTTGAATTAGTAAATATGATAGTCTGTCCACGATATCCTTTCTTAGATTTGGTATTGAATTCCATTTTAACAAGTTTCTGCATGATGTGTCTTTTTTGGGATTCGTTTCTTACATAAACTAAATGACGCTCCAAAGGCACTGGGCGCTCAGCATACTCCACCAATTTCATGTTAAATTCAGAAGCTAAAAATTCAGGATTTTTAACAGTAGCTGACAAGCCTATAATTTGAGTTTTAGGATACAAATGTTTTACACGCTTAATTAAACCATTGAGACGTGTTCCCCTATCCTCATCATCAATCATGTGAATTTCATCAATTAAAACTACTCCCAACTTAGACAAGGTATCCGAATTTCCATTACGCAAAAGGTAATCAATTCCCTCATAGGTTGCAACAACAATGTCTGCTTTGGATATGTCCGAATCCGGCAGATTGAGTTCCCCTTTTGCTTTTACGCGATTTCTTCCAACTTTAATAGATACTTTTAAACCTAGTTTTGAGTATTTCTTTTTAAAATCACGATATTTTTGATTTGCAAGAGCAACTAATGGAGTCAGGAAAACAAATTTCTTGCCATTCAGGGCTTTTGCAATTCCTGCAAGCTCCCCAACTAAAGTTTTGCCCGAACCCGTTGCACTAACAACCAGCAGATCCTCACCTTTTAGAAGTCCCTCTTTAATGGCCAAATATTGAACTGGCAATAATTCAGTGCTTCCAGAATCTAAAAGAACCTTTTTAAAGTTTTTAGGAATTTTTAAACGTTTCATATCCACCGGCGGAATGATATGTTTGGATTTGCGGGTTTTATCAAATAATGTTAATCTCCTATTTTTTAAGGGGTCGAAATGAGGATCCAGGATTGATAAAGTTTTTTCTAAACTATTTGTTTTTTCTAATGTTTTTTTAAGATTTCTAAAAATCTTTTTATCAAATCCTTGAAGCTTCAACTCTTCTTTAATAGTATCATGAGCACAATCTTTACAAATTAATTGATTGTGATAACCATATGAATAATCTGAATTGACAACAGTAATATTTCCCTCATAAGCACAGTAATCGCATACCCTTGTGCGCCTAACTTTAATATTAAGTGATGTTAAAAATTTTTCAACATTCTCATCAGGTGTTGCAAGAAAAACCGCTTGAGAACGCAATAGTTTAATTACCTCTCCTGGAGGAAGTAGTGTTTCATTTAATGTGGAGGTATCTTTAAAATTATAATCAGCTACAAAGCGAGAAATAGACAGCGAATCTCCATCTTGACTAAATTTAATATTGCCTACAAAGTCAGGTTCTCTTTTATGATTCAATGCGCCTTTTGGTGAGCCGACAGGATACAGTTTCCACTGTTTTTTAATATTTTTTAAAACTAGCATTGTTTATAATTATATTGTTAATGGTTAATAAACATTAAAAAAGTGAAAAATTTGATTATTCTTTATAATCAAATTTAGTTTCCAATACAATAATAATTACAAAACCGATTACTGCAACAATAAGGCAGGGGATAAAACCTGAAAAGTCCATACCCACTGAACTGACGATTTCCACACATGGAACTTTTAGTGAACCAAGCATTATGCCAATTAGAAATGCCATAGTTACTTCTTGATGATTTTTTAACAAGAAATTAAGGATTTTTGAAAATCCAAGAATTCCTATTACTGCACCAACTACAAATGTGACTATTTCAGTTATCTGAAGTTGATGAAGTGCATTTAACATATACTTATATTGTCCAAGCAAAAATAACAGGAAAGATCCTGAAATGCCAGGTAAAATCATGGCACAGATTGCAATTATTCCTGAGAAAAATATTACAATTAACGAGTGATTTGCAGCTATTGGATTTAAACTTACAAAGATGTAAGTTAAAATAGCTCCAACTATTGCAAAAATTAAATTTTTCATGTTTAATTCATCGAGTTTTTTAAATAATATTACAGCTGAAGCTATAATCAATCCTAAAAAGAATGCATAAGTTACTGCTGTGTGGAAATCCATACAATAAGTTACAACTTTTGCAAGTGTTAAAAAGGCAACTCCAATACCTAATATCAGAGGTATTAAGAATTTAAAATCGATTTCTTCCAATAATTTTGACCAAAAACCACTAAAATCCCCTTTAAGCAATGGTTTTAAAAATCCAAAACGAATATTACTTATTGCTTCTACTAAATGTCCATATATCCCAGTAATTAATGCGATTGTTCCTCCGGAAACTCCGGGAATAATATCCGCCGAACCCATAAGAATTCCACGAATAAATATTAAAATTGCTTCTCCGATATCAAAACTCAAATTATCACCATACAACATTATTAGTTTAATATATGTTATATAGCTTTCTAAAAAAAGAAAAATAGAATAATTCAAAAGAATTATTCATCCCTAAACGGTTGCGGGAGTTCGCAAACTCCACTATCTTTTGCTAGGTATGCATAAGCAAATGCTGCACAAATTGCACCTAAAATTGGTCCAATCAAGTATATTGGGTAATATACCCAGAGATTTTGACCACCAAGTAACATATCCATTAAGTATGGTCCAAATGTACGTGCAGGATTAATTGAAGCACCAGTGAATGCGCCTAAAACTGCAATTACTGCTGCAACAGTCATACCAATTGATATTCCAGCAAAACCAGGTTCTGCTTTTTTATCAATTGCAACACCCATTACAACCATCATTAAGAAGAATGTGCCTAAGAATTCTGCAAACATAGCTTGCAGGTAAGTTACGCCAAGTCCCGGAGCTGTTGCACCTAACCCTCCAATTGCTACAGCCGGAGCACCTAAACATAAGTATAATGATAGGCTTCCCAAACATGCGCCGATTACTTGAGCAACAATATAGTAAATACTGTCCTTTAAAGCAATGTTTTTAGTTACAAGCAAACCAATAGTAACAGCAGGATTTAAATGTGCACCAGATATCTTACCGAACACGTAAATACATATCATTACAGTTAGACCAAATACTAATGCTATTGCAATCCAGTCTCCAAGACCTCCTAAAATACCGATTCCAACATTATTAGGGTCAATGCTTTGTGAAATTAAAAGTGTCACAACAGCTGAGCCAGTACCGAACAATACGAGAAAAAATGTTCCCAAAAGTTCTGCAACGAATTTTTTTCGTATATTGCAAGTCATTTTACCCTCCTATACAGACTCTCTCCACTGACAATATTCATGTCTATTATCCACTAAAGAAGCGGATGCGCAGTTTTTACATCCCCTTACCGGAGAACCAGCCACTTCCTTGTTAAGAGCAATGAGGTTGGTCATCATAGTTGCAGTAATTGGTTCTGAGGTTAAAAGACATGGATAATCTGCCAATCTCATAAGTGATGAGAATCTGACAGTTATTGCACATGCAGGATAAGTGTATAATTGCGGATTCATTACAATTTCATTAGCTAAAACCGGACTTAAATCAACATCCAATCCACTAATTTTAGGCACCAGATCTTTTTTAAGTCCTGCCCTTATTTTTCTGGCTTCACTTATAGAATTAAATCCTCTGTAGATCATGTCCATAAAGTCACAGTTGTGCAATTCGGCAGCAGCCCCTCTAGTAGGATACAGCTGTACATAATTGTGGAATCTTTTTGAAAATAAGTCAACTACCATTGGTGCATTAAATCCATCCAATTCTAAAATAAATTCTGTTGCACATGCAGATGAACCAGTAGCGAGATTTAACACATTTGATGGAGATTGATACTTATCCAAATTATTTCTTAATGTTGACTCAATAACATCAGCTGTTGCTTGAACAATAGCTAATGTCACATCATCTTTACACATGTTATAAGTAGATTGACCAATATGATGTCCAATGTCCCCAACACAATATGCAGGTACGGTTACAATGTTTCCATAGTGTACACCATCATCCATCGCAGCTTTAACAGCTTTTGTCATGGCTTTTTTATATTTGGTCATGTAATCTCTTACATCAAAAGATGAATGTTCAGCATCATCCATTAAAGTACCTTGTCCTTCAATAGGAGTCTTATAAATCATTTGCAAGGTTGCAACTTCATTTTCAGTTGCTTCTGCAGCGGTTGCACCATCTTCTAAAGCATTAGCAAATGCATCACCAATACCATAGGAGGTATTCATACCCCATGATTTTGCAGATAAAATTGCTTGCTTGTGAGCTACGGGAATGTCAGTTTTTTGTAAAATTTGATTTACAACATTACTTGTACTTCCAGGCATTAAAGCAAAGTCTACAACACAAGTAGGTCCATAGAATCCCCCATATCTTCTAATTGCTTCTTTTGACACAATAGCTTCTGAATCTGCAATAGCTTGTATAAATTTATCAACACTGTCTGCAAATTCCCCATCTTCATCACATAATATTTCTAAAACTGGAGGAGTTTGAAAATGTTCAATGAAAGGATCATCTTCACATTTTAAAGTATCAGCAATAGAAGATAAAATCTCAAAATGGTTTTTAACAGATTCCTTGTGTAAATTTATAACAGATTCCGCCTGACCATCAAATACTGTCATATTTGAAACAGCATCAGCATATGGTTTTGCATCAACAATTTTAAAGTTTTTGTATCTATTTTCTGATATAACAGCAACATCTGCTTTTTGAGCAGCCATTGCCTCGTCAATCATTTTTTCATATAACTCTCTCATATTATCACCTAGGCAATAAGTGTATCCAAGCATAAACTTTCAATACACCTAGATAATAATAAATTATTCAACATATTATATAAATCTGTTTAAATAATCAGAGAAAATAAAAAAAATCAAAAAAAAATGTTTATAAAACAGATTAAAAAATGAATAAATTTAAAAAAAATAATGAAAAATAAGAGGTTAATATAAATTATAATTAATAAATTAAACAGCGTCAGAACCTCTCTCACCAGTCCTGATTCTGATGACCTCTTCTACATCTGAGACAAAAATTTTACCATCCCCAACATCTCCGGTTCTTGCACTTTCAACAATGACATCAATAATTCTATCCAAATCATTCTCATTGACAATTAATTCAACCCTTGTTTTTGGAATTAAATCAATGCAATAACTAGAACCTCTGTAAGATTCTCTAATGCCTAACTGTCTTCCCTTTCCTTTTACAGCAGAAACATTCATTCCCTCACAACCTGCTTCTAAAAGTGCCATTTTAACATTTTCAAACATTTCTTCTCTTATTACTGCGATAATTCTTTTCATAATATCCCAAACATTGTTAAAGTCTGTATCCTGATTCCTGATGTAGTGCTGAATCAAGACCGGTAATTTCTTCTCTATCGTTTACTCTCAATCCCATAATAATATCTAATGCTTTTGCTATTAAAAGACTTACTGCAAATGCATAAATTGCAGTTGCAGCAACAGCTATTATTTGAAGTGTTAGCTGACTGGGGTTTCCATAAAAAAATCCCGCCACCCCATTTATTGCAGGGGATGCAAATAAACCAGTGGCAATCAATCCCCAAACGCCAGAAAGTCCATGAACACCAAATACATCCAATGCATCATCATAACCAAATCTTGCTTTAAGATTGTAAACAGCAAAGTAAGAAATTAAAGATGCACCTAAACCTATTACTATTGAACCTGAAAGAGAGACATAACCTGCAGCAGGAGTAATGGCGACCAATCCTGCAACTGCACCAGTGATTGCCCCTAAAACTGTTGGCTTTCCAACTTTGAAATAATCCAAAGCCAGCCAAGTAAGCATTGCAACAACTGCAGCAGTATTAGAAACTAAAATTGCAGAACCTGCTAAACCATTAGCTGCAAGTGCAGATCCTCCATTGAATCTCATCCATCCGAACCATAAAAATCCAGCTCCTAAAATCGAATAGCCTAAATTATGGGGAAGTAATGAAACATCTTTTCTTTTTCCTAATATCAATGCTAATGCAAGAGCTGAAAAACCAGAGTTAACCTCAACTGGAACTCCTCCGGCAAAATCAACCGCACCTAAGTTCATTAACCATCCTCCACCCCATATCCAATGGCAAATTGGAATATAAACCAAACTAACCCATAAAATTGTAAATATAATCCATGCTTTTGTTTTCATCCTTCCAACAACTGCACCAGCTACAATAGCTGCGGTTAAAGCTGCAAATGTTAGTTCGAATCCTGCAAAAACCAGTGTTGGAATGGTTCCTGTTAATGAATCAACTCCAATTCCATCCATAAACAAACTAGCAGGTATTCCAATAAAATCTCCCAAACTTGAGGTTGAAAATGAAAATTGATAACCATACAAAATCCAAATTAAGCTAGCTATTGCAAATGCAATCAATGATAAAAACATTGAGTTTAGAACGTTTTTTCTTTTTGATAAACCACCATAAAAAAATGTTATTCCCAGAACACTCATCAATAAAACCAATATTAATGAAACTAGCATCCAAGCAGTATTTCCTGTACTTAAAACCATAATAATCACTAAATAAATTAACGGAAGTATAACGTCGGAATATACCTTCCGACAATATATTATAAAAAAATACTATATAAATGTTAATGAAAATTTAAAAAAATAATAATAAAAAGAAGAAATTATTTACCAATATCCTCTACTAATTCTTTAGCATAAGGAGTGATATTTTCATCAAGCATACGATCTAAAAACTCACCTGTGTAAGTTCCAGCCTTAGCAATCTCCTCAGGAGTTCCAGTAGCAATAACCTCTCCACCACCATCTCCCCCTTCAGGACCAAGATCAATAATATGATCCGCAGTTTTAATAACATCCAAATTATGTTCAATAACAACAACAGAGTTACCTGCATCAGTCAATCTATAAAGTACATCCAAAAGTCTTTTAATATCATCAAAGTGAAGACCAGTAGTTGGTTCATCAAGAATGTATAATGTTTTACCAGTGCTGGTTCTTGATAACTCTTTAGACAACTTAATTCTTTGAGCTTCCCCACCAGACAATGTTGTTGCAGGTTGACCTATCTTCATATATCCTAATCCAACATCATATAATGTTTGAAGTTTCTTAGTGATTTTAGGAATGTTTTCAAAGAATTCTAAAGCTTCTTCAACAGTCATTTCTAAGACTTCATAAATGTTTTTACCTTTATAACGAATATCTAAAGTCTCTTCATTGTATCTTTTACCACCGCAAACTTCACAAGGAACATAAACATCAGCTAAAAAGTGCATTTCAATTTGAACAATACCATCACCAGAACAAGCTTCACATCTTCCTCCTTTAACATTAAATGAGAACCTTCCAGGTTTATAACCTCTTGCTTTTGATTCAGGAGTATTTGCAAATAACTCACGAATATCAGTAAATACACCAGTGTATGTTGCAGGATTTGATCTGGGAGTTCTTCCAATAGGTTTTTGATCAATTGCAATAACTTTATCTATGTTTTCAAGCCCTTCAATTTCTTTATATTTGCCGGCAAACATGAATTTTTTAGATAATTTGCCCTGAGCTCCCTTGTATAGGATTTCATTAATCAAACTACTTTTACCAGAACCACTAACACCAGTTACACAAGTAAATTTACCTAGAGGGATTTCAACATCAATATTTTTAAGATTGTTTTGTTCAGCTCCAATAATTTTAATAAATTTCCCATTCCCATGTCTCCTCTGTTTTGGTATGTCAATTTTTTTAACCCTTGAGATGTATTGGCCTGTAACTGAATCGGGATTATTCATTATATCCAATGGTGTTCCTTGAGCTACGACTTTACCGCCATGCTCACCGGCTCCCGGACCAATATCTACAACATGATCTGCTGATAAAATGGTTTCTTCATCGTGTTCGACAACCACTAAAGTATTACCTAAGTCTTTAAGTCTTTTTAATGCATCAATAAGTTTGATATTATCCCTTTGATGAAGCCCTATACTTGGTTCGTCTAAAATGTATAATACTCCAACAAGTCCAGAACCTATTTGAGTAGCTAATCTAATTCTTTGAGCTTCACCACCTGATAATGTACCTGATGATCTTGACATGGATAAATAATCAAGGCCCACTTCAACTAAAAAACTTAAACGCTCTTTGATTTCTTTTAAAACCTCTTTTGCGATGAAATTTTCTCTTTCACTTAATTCCAAATCTTGGAAAAATTGATATGAATCTTTGATTGCTAAATCACACACATCAATGATTGATTTTCCGCCAACAGTGACTGATAATACTTCAGGCCTTAAACGCTTGCCGTCACAGACATAACATTTCCTATCGGACATGAATTTTGAGAGATATTTTCTTGAATAGCTTGATTTAGTTTCAAAGTATAATCTTTGCATTCTTGGAACGACACCCTCAAATTTACGATTAACCATATAAGATTTATTTCTTCTTTTAAAATTGAATGGGATCTTCTCATCACAACCAAAAAGAATTATGTTTTGATATTCCTTATCAAGTTCATTAAATGGAACATCCATGCTGAAATTAAAATGTTTAGAAACGGCATCAAGCATTTGGAAGTAATAATTTTCTTTTTTAGCCGAACTTGCCCATGGCACAATAGCTCCTTCATTTAAAGTTAATGACCTGTCCGGAACTACCAAATCCGGGTCAATTTCTAATTTAGAACCAATACCATTGCATTCTGGACATGCTCCTTGTGGAGCATTGAAGGAAAACATCCTTGGAGTCAATTCTTCAAAGTTTATTCCACAATCAACACAAGCAAAATGTTCAGAGTATTTTTTCTCATACTCCCCATCATCACCGTCAAATAACACACTAATTAATCCGTCTGTGAATTCCGCTGCAGTTTCTAGAGAATCAACCAATCTCCTTTTAAAATCAACATCTTTTCTAATTTTTAATCTGTCAACAACAACATCAATATTGTGCCTGTAAGTCTTTGCAAGACCAATATCCTCATCTAAATCACGGATTTTCCCATCAACACGAACCCTTACAAATCCTTTATTTCTAAGGTCCTCAAAAACGTCTTTGAATTGACCTTTTTTATCACGAACTACAGGAGATAAAATTTGAATTTTAATTCCTTCCCCTTCTTCAATGATAGTCTCAGCAATTTGGCCGATAGTCTGTTGTGAGATTTCTTTTCCACAATTAGGACAATGCGGAATACCGATTCTTGCAAATAATAATCTTAAATAATCGTAAATTTCAGTAATTGTACCTACAGTAGATCTTGGATTTTCCCTTGTAGTTTTCTGGTCAATTGAAATGGCTGGAGACAAACCCTCTATGGATTCCATTTCAGGCTTTTTCATTTGACCTAAAAATTGCCTTGCATAAGCTGATAATGATTCAACATATCTACGCTGTCCTTCAGCATAAATTGTATCGAAAGCAAGTGAAGACTTTCCAGACCCGCTTAGACCGGTAATTACAATAAATTCATCACGGGGGACGCTAACATCAATATCTTGTAAATTATGTTCACGTGCACCTTTGATGATAATTTGCTTTTTATCTTCATTAGTCATAATAAAACTCCATAATATTATTAGATCTGATTATATATAAAATAATTTAGACAGAGCATTTGGAAAGTAAAAATTAACATATGATTGATAATCAATAATTTATTTAAAATCAATATTGTTTTAATGTCCGGCACTTAATTGAGAAATTATCCGGTAAATCCCAATAGAATGGCATTGTTTCATCTCCAATAAGGACATCTTCAGTGATGCCGTTATCTAAAATAAATTAAAAACTACCTATCAAATCCTTTCAAGGCATAAAGCTTGTTTCTCAAATCAGCTGCCCTTTCAAAGTCAAGTCTTGCAGCCGCATCTTTCATATCTTTTTCCAGATCATTAATTAATAAACGAAGCTCATCTTTTGGCATACTATTGACATCAGCACCAATGACTTTGTATTTGTCATCTTCAACTAACTTCTCTTTTAATGTTCTTTGAGTGGATTTTGGTGTGATGCCATGAACTTCATTATATTTCATTTGCAATTTGCGCCTTTTAAGTGTAGTGTCATATGCATTTCTAACAGAATCTGTCATGTCATCCACATACATTATTACACGACCGTTAACGTTTCTTGCAGCACGGCCGATTGTCTGTATTAATGAAGTTTCATTTCTTAAAAATCCTTCCTTATCTGCATCTAAAATAGCTACTAAAGAAACTTCAGGAAGATCCAAACCTTCCCTCAATAGGTTTACACCAACTAAAACATCAAATTTGCCGCGCCTTAAATCATCTACAATGTCAATTCTCTCTAATGTATCAATTTCAGAGTGCATATATCTTACTTTAATACCAATTCTAGCATAATAATCTGTTAGGTCTTCTGCCATTCTTTTTGTTAAAGTAGTGACTAAAACTCTTTCGTCCTTCTTGGTAGTTAATCTAACCTCTTTAAGCAAATCTTCTACCTGGCCGGTTACTGGCCTTATTAAAACTTCCGGGTCCACTAAACCAGTTGGCCGGATAATCTGTTCAACAACATTTCTTGATTTTGCAAGTTCATATTTGCCCGGTGTTGCCGATACATAAATAACCTGATTTATTGATGATTCAAACTCATCGAATCTTAAAGGCCTATTTTCTTTAGCGGAAGGCAATCTGAAACCATGCTCTACTAAAGTCTCTTTACGCGCTCTGTCTCCATTATACATTCCTCTAATTTGAGGAACAGTAACGTGAGATTCATCAATGATGGTCAAATAGTCATCTGGAAAATATTTCAATAGGGAATATGGCTTTTCTCCCCATTTACGTCCTGATAAATGCATTGAATAATTTTCAATTCCCGGACAATACCCCATTTCCTGAAGCATTTCAATATCAAAGCGAGTCCTCTGCTCCAGTCTTTGAGCTTCCAATAACTTTCCAGTTGCATTTAGCTCAGACAATCTTTCATCCAATTCAGTATTAATTTTTAAAAGAGCGGTATCCATCTTATCCTGGCCAACGACAAAATGCTTTGCAGGGTAAATCATGTATCTTTTAAGGGATTCCTGCTTTTTTCCAGTGACCTTGTCAATTATGCTAATTGCATCTATTTCATCACCAAACAATTCAATTCTAATCGGCGGCGTTCCATGAACAGGATTAATTTCAATGACATCTCCTCTGACCCTGAACTGTCCACGGTCGAATTCAATATCATTTCTCTCATACTGCATGAAAATCAATCTTTTTAGAATTTCAGACCTATCATAAATGTCGCCAACATGAATTCCGAAAGCAAATTCGCCATAATCCTCAGGAGACCCAATACCATAAATACAACTTACACTACTTACAACAATAACATCATCTCTTGAAAGGAGAGATTGGGTTGCTGAATGTCTCATTATATCAATGTCTTCATTAATTGAAGCTTCCTTATCAATGAATGTATCCGTTCTTGGCACATATGCTTCAGGCTGGTAATAATCATAATAGCTAACAAAGTACTCAACAGCGTTGTCTGGGAAGAATTCTTTAAATTCTTCATATAATTGTGCTGCCAATGTTTTATTATGTGAAATGACAAGTGTAGGTTTTTGGACTTTTTCAATGACATTTGCCATTGTAAAAGTCTTACCAGAACCGGTTACACCTAAAAGTGTTTGTTCTTTTACATCATCATTTATTCCTTGAGCTAAAGAGTTAATGGCTTTTGGTTGATCGCCTAATGGATTATAAGGTGATTTTAATTTGAATTCCTTCATAATATCAGTTGGAAATTGAAATATTGAAACTAATATGTATGTATCTCGGAGCACAGCAAGGAACAACTTTTTCATCCCTTATTGATAAATCCCCATAATTTTTAAATCTTTTTTCTAAATCCTTTTTAATATTACCTACAACATCTTCATTGTAAACCCTAAGAGAACCTAAAAATACTGTTTTTGAAGACATATTCATTACAGAAACCCCATCAACAACATCAGGTTCACTATACTTAGCCAAAATATTATTTGATTCCTCAGTTAATTCTTTTTTAATAGTTTCTTTATCCATTTTACTGCCTCAATGCATCTGCAATCGCTTTTGCAATAGATACCCGTGAAGTGTCAGAAGATAAGGTGTTAGTTCCAATGATTTTATCAGCACCAGCAGAATAAATTCTGGTAGCTCCGTTATTGGTTAAAATTGGATGTACGCAACATACATCGATTGATGAAGCGCCATATTGTTTTAAGATGTTAATAGCATTAACAATAGTTCCTCCAGTTGCTATAATATCATCAATAATAATTGCATGCATTCCCTTTACGCTATCAACATTAACAGTGTTTTCACTCTCACTATCACATCTAACATCAACTATTTTAGTTTCGACTTTATCAGGCCCCAAACGGACTTTAGTTAAATAAGTGCATTCACATCCGATAATTTCAGATATCTCCTGTGCAAAACCGTAGGCCCCTTTATCCGGTGCGATAATTAATGGTTTTTCACCACTTTTTTTAAAGTATTTTTTATCCAAGTATTCTGCAATAGCAGGCATGGCTGATATGTTTCTTGCAGGGATGTCGAAAAAGTTTAAAACACATTCTTCATGAATATTGAAAGTGATAAACTCATCAGCACCGGCCGCTTGAATTAAATCACAGACGATTTTAGCTGAAATTGTTTCGCCGGGATTGAATCGTTTTTCTTGTCTTGCATAACCCATATAAGGAACAACGACTTTGACTTTTTTTGCTCCCAAATCCTTAAGGTTTGAAATTATAAATAATAATTCCATTAAATTTTCATCTTGAGGATATCCTGTTGATTGAATAATTGTTACTTCGTCTTCAATTTCTCCAATAATTCTTAAATATCTTTCTCCATCTGGAAACTTTCGAGTTTCAACATAACATAACTCTTCTGAGAGTTCTTTTGCAACATTAGCTGCTAAGTCTTGTGAAGATGAACCGCCTATAATCACATTATCACCAAAATTTCTATGAATTTATATATGTTTTAATTCATTAAAAAAGTTAAGTATTAATATTTAAAATTCTTAAAAGAATAATTATGAAAAAGATACATTTTATCCTTATAGGAATTGTAGTGATGGTCTTGTTATTATCAACAATTACTATAAATAGTCCTGTGATAGTGGTTGCAGAAGATGCAGAGGAAGATGCAAGTATCGATATGGCCGCATCATTTTCCATAACTGGATTTGAATGGATTTATCCCGGAAATTCCATTAATTCACAAGGACAAACATTGCATAATGTCCATATAAACAATCCTGAAGATCCATATGGGGCTGTAAAGGAAATTATGGAATACAGTTATAATAAGAGTCCTCATTTAATCGTCAGTGTAAACAATCATGCTGCTCAAGCCATTTTCGGTTTTGGCATAGTGGACAACATTAGGTCAAATGATGCATACAATGGTTATGCAAGCAATGAAAATGTTGCCGGAACCATGTCCAGAGGAGATTCCATGAGTGTTGCAATGCTTCAAAATGGAATTAACGTTCCTATGATTCCAATACAAATATTGTTAGGAAACATCAAATTTATCCCAGTTTAATTATTCATTTTTAATGAAGCATAACATAAAACGAGAGCGCTACACCAAAAAGAGATATTACCATCATAATCATGCCATGCTTTCTTAAGGTTGGATGAGGTGATTGAACCAGATAAAATGGCATGAAAAAACCGAAGAATGTGAAAACTGCCAAATTAGTATGTTTTGAAATAAGACCCACTACAAAACCACACCAAGACAAAAATATAGTTACAATATAAGCTGCAATAAGTGCTTTTTTATTTATTTGAAGTTGATCTGATTTGTAAACATAAATCTGTTTAGGTTTAATTCCTTCAACAAGTGGAGTTCCACATTTAGCACAATAATCATAATCATCCTGATTAACAAAATCACAATTTTTACATATTCTTGTCATTAGTTAAAGTTAATATGTTTTAATATATAACTATTTTTCTAATATCACAGCGATTTCGCGAAAAGGCCTATTCAAATAATCAATATTATTTAATTGGGAGTAGTATTCAAATCCTAATTTTTCTAAAACTCTCTTAGACTGGATATTTTCACTTTTATATGTTGCAAAAATTCGTTTAATGTTTAACTGATTAAAAGCTCTTGAAATTAATGCCTTAGAGGCTTCGCTCGCATATCCTCTACCCTGATATTGACTGCCTATCCAATAACCAAGTTCAGCTGAATCCTCCCCCCACCAATGATTAGTGTCCGGGTGAATTAAAAGCTCGGCACAACCTATTAAATCATCATTTTTAGTTACTGCATAACATTCATCACGAGCAAATACTGTATTAATAATATTCAAGCTATAGTCAATGCTTTTGTGAGGTGGCCAACCTGCAACAGGACCAATGTTTGGATTTTTAGCCAGATTGTAGAGAGATTCGGCATCCGATTTGTGCCAATGCCTTAAACAGAGATTTTTTGTTTTTATAATCATCTATATAAAATTTGTTTTATGAAATTATAAAATTAACCGATAAACACAATTAATTACTATAATCAATAAAGATTTAGACATGAAAGTTCAGGATGGCATAATTGGTTTTATTGTTGGAGATGCACTTGGAGTTCCTGTCGAGTTTAAATCAGGAAAAACACTTAGGAAAAATCCTGTCACTGGTATGAGAGGTCATGGCACATATAATCAGCCTAAAGGAACCTGGTCTGATGATTCTGCAATGACACTTGCTACAATGGACAGCATCGTGGAAAAAAATGGAATTGACCTGGAAGATATGATGATTAAATTCTGTGACTGGCATAATTATGCCAAATATATGCAAGGCAGCGTAGTATTCGATTGCGGGATAACTGTTGGAACGGCTATTGCTAATTATCAAAGAGGAATTCCCGCATTAAAATCCGGATGTGGAGAAGAGCAAGACAATGGAAATGGTTCCTTAATGAGAATTTTGCCGCTATCATACATTGGAGATATTGATTATGAGACTATTGAAAATGTTTCAGCTTTAACCCATGCCCATGCAAGGTCAAAGATTGCCTGCGTACTATATGTCGAAATAGCTAAATCCATGCTTAAAAACAATTTAACAATTGAAGAACACCTTCATTTAGCATATGATAAAATTAAAGAATATTATAAAGATTCCAATCAACTAATATACTTTGAAAAGATATTCAACAATGATTTGGATTGCTTAAGTGGCAAAGGTTATGTGATTTATACCTTTGAATGTGTTGTGCATTCACTTCTTACAACTGACAATTACAAAGATGCAGTACTTGAAGCTGTAAATATTGGCGGAGACACTGATACGAATGCGGCTATTTGCGGCGGTTTAGCTGGAATTTATTATGGTTATGATTCGATACCTGTAGAGTGGATCGGTGAAATTGATAAAATTGAGGAAGTAAAATCATTATGTGAAAAGTTCGAGGCGATTTGTGATGAACATTGGTGAAACTATTAAAAATATTAGAGCTACATGCGATAATTATATTGACCCTAATTTACTTGCTTTTGTCATTGATGATGAAAATTACATGAAAACAAATAATATCCTGGAGATGAAAGGTTATGGAATAACAGATGAGGACTCATATGAAGAGAAACTCATTAAAATCCATGAAAATGAAAATATATTCCTCCCATACGGTATGATGACATTTGTACCTGTTTTGAATGAATGCGACATATTTTCTATTAAAGACTATAACCTACAGCTCACACAGGAAGAATTTGATACATATAGTGACCCTGAAGAAAAATTATTCGGGATCTTAGTTAAAAAAGGCTCCCAAGAATATGTTATCGGGAAAAGTGACATTTGCAGTTGCAACATTGATTCAAACTTTGAAAAAATGGAAGAAAGTGACTGTGAATTTTATAAAACAATTAAAGAAATTATAGATAGCAAAATTATCTATTAACTATATTTCTTTTTATTTTTTCCCACATTGCTTGTTCTTCGCCGCAGCCAGACATCATAACATAATCGTAGTTGGAATGTGTAGCCAACTCTGTTAATTTTTTAATTTTAACATCCATTTCCTTATAACTCAATGGATAAAAATCAACATTATCAAATTCTTTTTTAATCAAATTATAATATTCTTCGGCTTTTTTTACAGATTTTCTTCCCGGAACAACAATTATATGTTCGGGATTTAGACATTCAATTGTTTTTAGATGGTCCTGAAATATTTCTTCCTCATATTCATCAGGAGTAGTATAAATAAATTCCAATGGTTCCTTAATAAATTGACTCATAAACAATCCATTTATTTTTAATGCGTCTCCATTATCTCCCTGACCTAAACCGATGACTTTCTGATTAAATTTGACAACTTCAAATCTTCCAGGTGGAATAAATGAGCTGTCTAAATTGTCAAATACATTTTTAATAGTATTCTCTATATTATCAATTTTTGGTGTGAATGATGCATATGCAGTAATTGCAGCTAATGTATTGTAGATATTGTGAAATCCGAATGGAAGAACATTCAATTCCAATTCAAAAGAAACATTTTCTTTTGCAGGATAATTAAATAAATCACCCTCAATTTCTAATTTCCAATAATCGACTCCGAACTCAATGTCGCATAATTTGACATTTGGTTCTGGACGTTTGAATCCGCATTCACATTCATAAAATCCCCTATGATTCATGAATACTTTAGAGTAATTTAAGTCATGTTCATTACATTTAGGGCATTTTACTGAGCCTACATCATAGATATCTTTTATTTTATCAGTATCAATTCCATAATAATTGATTTTAACTCTATCCTGTTTATTAATACCTATTAATGCAGTTCTTGGATCATCACAATTAGTTACAATCACTCCATGTTCCATATCTTGTGTTAACAATTTTTTCGCATGGTAATATGATAAAAACGGGTTTTTAACCCCATTAACTTGAGTATGTTCTTTAGAAATAGTCGTGTAAACTACACCAATTGGTTTTAGAACATTTTGAACTTTATCGGGAATTCCGAATTCGACATTTCTTATCCCATATTCAAATACACCCAAATCCCCTTTCTGTTTTAAAAGACTAGTTGTGATTGAATTGATTGTATTGCTTTCAAAACTTTTTCTTATTTTCAGATCATTAGATAATAATTTAATTAAAAAAGTTGTTGTAGTTGTTTTACCATTAGTACCTGTTACTAAAATAGAACCTAATTTAAGTTCATTAGCCAATTCCCTCAAAGATTCGATTCCACCAACTTTTAAAAATATATACCCTGGTATAGCTTTACCTTCACCAGAACCATACTTAGCCAATTGTGAAGTAGCTTTACTAGTTAATTTAGCAAAATTAAATCTAAATTTTCTCACCATGTGAGTATTTTAGATTTAAAAAATATATAAAGTTAATTATATGCATAAAATAGATGTCGGAACATGATTATTTCGCGTTCAGAATAAATTATAATTTCCAAATTTTACTTATTTTTGAACTGTTAGAGCAAGGAATCATATAATATTATTCAAATAAGTTATACAAAATTTTGAGCCATGTCACGTCCCCAATATAAATAAAAAAAATAGTTAAACCCAACTAATGAGTAGTTGGATTGTTTAAATTAGTTTGTGGAACTTTTTTAACAACTTTAGACCCGATGTTTTTCATTTTTTCAATTAGTTTATCTTTACTGGATCCGCTAATTAAAATATTTTCCAAAACATCACTTAGAGTTTCAGTTGGGATTATTTCAATCATATCTTCATATTTTTTCTCAATCATAACATCTTTTAGGTTAGATTTTGGAATCAATACTTTTTTCATTCCAGCTTCCGCTGCCGCTTCAATTTTAGCAGTTGCTCCACCAATAGGCATTACATCTCCACGCACATTAAGTGAACCGGTTAATGCTACAGTTTGATCAATCGGGATTTCTTCAATAGCTGAAATTACTGCTGTTGCAATACTTACACTGGCAGAATCCCCTTCCACACCATCATAAGTTTGGATAAACTGAATGTGAATATCATATTGAGAGATATCCTTGTTGGTGTATTTTTTAATTAATGCACTTACGTTTTGAACTGATTCCTGAGCAATTTCACCTAGTTTACCTGTGGCAATGATTTGACCGCCATTTTTAGATTGGGTCGGTGCTGCTTCAGCGGCGATTGGTGATACAATACCGCTTCTGTCTCCAATTACTGCAAGTCCGTTAATAAGACCAACCCTTCCACCTTCAGCAGAAACCATACTATAATCTTTTCTTTGAACAATGGATCTGTCAGCAATTTGTTGTTCCAATGTTCTTGCGTATTTTTTAGCTTCAACCACATGTTCGGCAGTTACAATACTTTCTCCTTTTTCAATAGCCACATCACCTGCAGAACGTACAAGCCCGCCTAAGTCCCTTAACCTTAAAGTTAATGCATTTTGTTTACCTGATCTTCTTTTGGCTTCCATGATAATTTCATCTAAAGCATCAATTGCAAAATGAGGAATCCTTCCATCATTTTTAACTTCCTGAGCTACGAATTGAACTAATTTTTCTCTGTTCTCAGTCGTGTCCTCCATGTAATCTTTCATGAACACTTCGTAACCATATCCCCTAATTCTAGATCTCATTGCAATATGCATTCCTTCAAGAACTTGAAGGTTTCCGGATGCCACTAAAACAAAATCACATGGTGCCGCTTGGGACCTCACCATTGCTCCACTTGAGTTTTCACTTTGACCGGTGATAGAATATTGTTTTTCCTGCATTGCAGATAACAATTCTTGTTGAGTTTTCATGCTCATTGTACCAATTTCATCAATGTATAAAACCCCTTTATTAGCTTTGTGAATCATTCCCGCTTCCACACGTTCATGTGCTGGAGTTCCAAGCCCTCCGGATTGATATGGATCGTGGCGTACATCTCCAAGGAGTGCACCAGCATGTGCTCCAGTCGCATCCATAAATGGTGCAAATCTTGATTCTTCATTGTTAACTAATAATTTTGGAGCCATGCTTGTATTTTTTGGTTTGATTTGGATAGATATAAGTAAAATTAACGCCGCTGCAATAATAGATTCCAGCAATCTGCCATACATAAATCCGATTACCAATATCCCACCAATTACAAACATTGTAATAATGGTTTTTCTTTCTTCATGACCTTTTGCAGATCCTTTTGTTGCTTTTACAATTTTTTTACCTTCCCCAGCAGGAACTGACCTTATAAGTGGATGATTGTTATCTTCCATGTTAGGATATACCAACACGTCCTGAAGACTTTCATGTGGCAAAATTTGCGCCATACCTTTTGCAAGCATTGATTTACCTACACCAGGATCACCTATAAGCAAAACATTCCTTCTTTGTTTAGCTGCCTTTTTAATTGTTTCAATAGACTCTTCATGTCCAATTACCTGATCAATTAATAAGGGTGGAACTTCAATATCTTGTGAACTTTTAATATTATCATAATCTAACATGGGTTGGTTTTCTTCACTTTCACCAGTTTCTTTTATTTCCGGCTCAACAATTTCTTCACTTTGAGAATCTTCAATGGATTCTTGCTCTTCAAATTTCATTAATAAACCTCCCTTTTAATAGAATTCATCATTAAAAAATTAAGTTTGATATACTATTTAAATATTTATTTAAACTTAAGATATATAAAAAGTTTTCTATTTTAGTAAACAAAAGTAACTAAAAGAATTAACTTTTCGACATCATGTACAAATATGTACATTTCAAACAGTTAGATAGGATTGGATGATTACTCATCCGCACCCTCTCGAGAACCGTACGTGTATCTTTCGATACATACGGCTCAAATAGACCTTTATCTGAAAATATTTGCAGTCGATAGTCTTCTTTTGTAAAAGTAATCATATTTGCTTTTGTCCAAAGGCGAATAGTTATGTTTAATCATTGTATGCCTTTCAATATTAGTCCATGACATTTTATTCAACTGTTTACCTGTATTTGAGTCAGTTAAAATCCATTTATCTTGATGTTCATCATCTTTCTCAGGTCTGGGGAAATATTTATTAACTATCCAACCAGAACTTTTATTAGGATGAAGATGATTTAGGAATTTCCAATTTTTCTTCCAAATATAATTGTCAAGATTTGAAAATGCTTTAGAAGAAGCCATAGGTTTCCAAAATTCTGCAATGCCATCAAGCACTGGGTTTAACTTATCAATGAGATATTCCACATTCTGTCCCTTAGCATATTCGAAGATATCTTTAATTTTGGCTTTAGCCTTTTTAACAGAGTCTTTTGATGGTTTAATAATGCATTTATTATCTCTTTCGATTTTAACATTAAAACCTAGGAAATCAAATCCTTTAAAGATGGTTGTGAAACAAGTTTTGTCTTCAGAGAGGATTAAACCTCTCCTATCCAAATATTCTTTAAGAATGTTAGGTATTGCTTCTATATCTTCCTTATTTCTTGCAAATATAAGAAAATCATCGGCATACCTCACAACCCGATATTTTCCACGAGTAATAAAAGTCATATAACCTTTACTGCTATGGTATTCATAATATGAAATATTTAAACAGTTTTCTAATCCATGTAAGGCAATATTTGCTAGCAATGGCGATAACAACCCTCCTTGTGGAGTTCCTTGATTGGTGGAGAAAAATTCTCCATTTTCCACATATCCAGCTTTAAGAAACTTTTCAACCAATCCGACATACGGAAATCCTTTTAATTGTTCCATGATGAATTCATGGCTTAATGTATCGAAGCATGCCTTGAAATCGCCCTCGAATACATAATTGAATCTGCGATAATGTATGTCATGGAAAATTCTTTCCATTGCATCATGAACTCGTCTTGCAGGCCTAAAACCATAACTTATAGGTTCAAAACGAGCTTCCCATTGCGGCTCCAAGACTAAACGAAGTAATTCCTGATAAACTCTGTCAATAATGGTAGGAATACCAAGAGAACGAGTTTTACCATTACTTTTCGGAATTTGAGTCCTATACACAGGCTTGGGGTTATGTTTGTTTATATTTCTATTTATTATCTTAATAAACAATTTTCCTCGTTCAGCATCGCTTAATGCAAGATATCTATCCACACCAGGAGTTCTTTTACCTTTATTTGTCTGTGTAACCCTTTTAATTGCTACTTTTAATGCGGCAGGGCTACGAACTAACATTCGCTGTAAATCTCTAACTTTTCGACTATCACCTTCACTTTCGGCACGAAATATCCTAAATCTTTGTTTATTTACATACTTATAGGTCTTCTTCCAATCAGTATCAGACCATAGCGTAGCGTATGATGTTGTGGACTCTAAAACAATGTTGTTTTGAGCATAACTCAACTTTATCACCATCCTTTTAACAAACAAACATTAATAGTTTTATTTACACGTTGTCTACTCTTTGAAAGTTAGCCATGTTTCCATGCCTACCACAAAAGGGCAGGTATCCGTTCACAGTTAATAATTTCCCTGTTTTCCTGCTATCTTTCGATAATTAACGGCTTTCGCTTTTTTCAAAATCCTCTACCACCTGAAGAATTCCACTTCATTCGCAATCCGCTTACCTAAAAAAAAAGAGTCTTCTTTTAGGACTTCAAATGGCTTACCGGGTTAATCTCCCATCAGATACGAATAAGGTAAGGTCCGAACTTTACACCGGCAATTCTACGGGTTGTGCGTTATAAGCATAAGTAAAGTACTTATTTCCTAATTGCAATCGATAGTAGCACTCTTTATAGTGCTTTGTATCCTACCTATCGTCATTTGTCACGATGCTTGCATTCGTTCACTTTAATTAACCATTCTTATTCTTCCTCTAGCCCTGACAACACTGGATACTAGTGTTTCATTAGACATTTTGCTCATGCAACTTCTTAGGCTCGTTACCAAGCTAAGAATTTCACAGGAGGAAATCCCAACACAACAGGGATTAAAACAACTTCATACAAGAAGTGTCTCACTGATACAAGAGTAGGGAAAAAGGAGACCCTATCCCGTCGCACTTACTTTTCAAATGCTCTCGGACAAGTTAAAAGGTAGTTAAAAATGATATATGAAAACATGAGCGACCTGAAAGAAGAATACTGCATCAGAATAGACTAAAAAAAGAAATGCACAACCAATCACCTACATGTTGAAACACCATGAACGGTTCCAGAAAACAACATTGGCTGAATTGATTGAAGAAGATAAAGGAGCAAGATGAAAACACAGAAAACTAAAAAGGAGACTGATAAGCTACAACAATCATCTCCAGCAGACAATGATGTATTCATCAGCTGTATTGTATCTCTCAACAGTAAAATCCTTTTACAGGTACTTTGAAATTGAAATCCACACATTATCTGGATTGAACAAAAAGAACAGCATCTTCCTGTTCAAATTAGCTTTAAGGATTTACCTGACAAGGAGGTTATCAGACAGTTCCTTGAAATCACAACACCTCTGCTTCAATCTGCAATCCTTTTTATGGTCAGCAGCGGATGCAGCGGAAAAGAAACATTGAACTGACCATACAAGACTATCTCGACAATGTTAATGAATACACCAAAGGAATAAATTTTCAGGATACACTAAGGTTTCTGGTTGAAAAAGAAAGTGAAAAACTACACGAGACTATTAAATGTTTCAAAGGAAATAAACACGAGTCTTAATTAAATAAAATAAAAAGAGTTGACATTAACATTAACAGCAAGGATTTAACAAATCAATTTTGTTTTCTACTGCGAGTATATGAATCCTTTCAGAAATTAGTTTGAATAGTTGAACACAATCGTCAATGAAAAAGATGGATGTTATGTTTCCTGTTAGTTTCGGAGTATAGTTTACATTTTGGATTTTCAAAATGTTTTTTATTATGATTTTATCTTAAACATCCTATTGGAATGACTTTTACTCCATCTTCTCTTGTTTTGGCAAATTTTCCTCCAGTTACCACTGCTAAAAATTTTGGCTCTTTAATATATAAATCAGTTTCAGAAATCGTCTTTTTAATGAGACTGTCAAGTTTTAATAAGTTTTTTACTCCTTTTTCGATTTTTGTACTTCCTAATTTAAATTCTATTAATGCATAATCTTTATTTTTTAAAGTTAATACACAATCACATTCCAAGCCGTAACGGTCTCTATAGTAGAATACTTGCCCTCCCATGGATGAAGTGTATGCGGATAAATCTCTCATGCATAAGTTTTCAAATATATGTCCGAATGTGTCTAGGTCGAACAGTAATCCCTCAGGGTCTAAATTTAACAGAGTTGTTGCTATTGAAGGGTCGATGAATTCTCGTTTATCTGATGATTTTATTGCAGATTTTGACCGTATATTCGGATTCCAGGCAGGAATATCTACTGTGACAAATAATTTGAATAGTGCTTTTAGATAATCGTCCAATGTGGAGTAAGCCATGTCGGGATAATTTCCCCTAACATCTTTTAAAATGGTTTGTTTTGTTGCTTCTGTGGAATTGTTTCATGCATATGATCTTAATATTTTTTTAGCTCGGTTTAGATCTCTTTTAACTCTATCAACTGTGGATATGTCTGATTTACAAATATTATCCACATAATTTTCACCAACAAATAACTGTGCTTCCTTATCAGTTTGTATGATGCTTTCTGGCCATCCTCCTCTACAGGTTGCAAATGCCAAATCTTCAATTGTTAATTCTGATTCAATTCCATCAATGTTCATGTCAGGATTCTTGAATAATTCCAAAATGGATATTTTACCGTTAGATTCCTTGCTTTCATATAAACTCATAGGCAGCATTGTCATTCTGCTTACGCGTCCAGTTCCTGTATGCATAATCTCATCATTGTTAATGCTTGTTGAACCTGTTAGGATAAATTGACCGTATCCTGGAGTATTATCTATTTTTGTTCTCACAGCATCCCACAATACTGGTGCGACCTGCCATTCATCAATTAATCGAGGTTTTTCACCTTCTAATAATTTTGAAGGCATTATCTCAGCTAACTCCAAATAGTTCTGCCTATTGTCTGGATCATGTAGTTGTAAAATACTTTTGGCATGTTGTTTTGCAGTTGTTGTTTTACCGCACCATTTTGGACCTTCAATAACAACTGCCCCCACCATTTTAAGTCTTTTTTCAATTGTTTCATCCAGTATTCTTTCGTAATATACTTCTGACATATTTTTTCAACCTCATTAAACTATATTTTTGTGGTTTTCTACACTATAAATTTGTGCTTTTTTATACTATATTTTTGTGGTTTTCTACACTATAAATTTGTGCTTTTTTATCATTTTCAAATTTAATCATATTGGATTGATGGTTTTTAATTTCACTTATAAGATAGTTTTTGGGAGTAATTTTATGTTTCCATTAACATAAGGTTGATAATTCAATAGCTACTTTTTTAGATTTGATTTAATGAGGTGACATTAACATTAACGGCCGCCTTTTCACAAATCAATCTTGTTTTTCACTGAGATATGCCAAATCGTTCCAGAAAAGAAGTTTTAAATAATGATGATGGATGTTAATTGAGAGCAAGTAACTTATTTCCCCCCAGTATTCTTTTATCTTTCTCTGTTACTTTATAGGCCATATCCGTTTTGACTTCAGGATTGATGCGTTCAATGAGTACCATTTCCAACAATTGTTTTAACGTGTCATGAAAATAGTTTTGTTTACTGATTTTGTATTCCAAAATTATTGACATTCACCAAAATATGCGAAATCCATACTTCAAATAAGATTAAAACTTTCTCATTTTTAAATTATTTATAATATCAACTCAATATATTAATGCATGACAAACTGTATCATGGTTCAAGGAACATCATCAAATGCCGGAAAAAGTATGCTTGTAGCAGCATTATGTAGAATTTATAAAAACAGAGGATATAAAGTAGCACCTTTCAAGTCCCAAAATATGTCTTTAAACTCATACACCACAAAAGAAAATGGAGAAATAGGCATAGCACAAATGCTACAAGCGGAAGCGGCAATGATTGAACCAAGTATACATATGAATCCGGTTTTATTAAAACCAAAAGGAGATTTCACTTCAAATGTAATAATTCAGGGAAAATCCGTTGGAGATATGAACTTTTATGACTACCAGCATAAATACCATGACACGGCACTTAATGCAATAAAAGAAAGTTTTAAGATTTTATCAGACGAATATGACATTATAATCATTGAAGGTGCCGGTTCTCCTGCTGAAATTAATATGCGAGATCAAGATATAGCCAATATGGAAATAGCCCACCTCGCTGATGCAAATGTAATATTGATAGCAGATATTGAAATGGGAGGGGTTTTTGCAGCCATTGCCGGAACTTATGTATTGCTTGATGATTATGACAGGTCCCGCCTAAAAGCAACCGTAATCAATAAGTTCAGAGGAAACCTCGATATCCTAAAACCTGGCCTTGATAGAATTGAAGAGATAACTGGCGAACCCGTTTTAGGAGTATTGCCCTATGACGAAACTTTAAAATTGCCAGAAGAGGATTCGGCATCCCTAACAACCCATGAATTTGCAGAGAATCGGGAAATTACCATTGGAGTAATAAGGCTTCCGAAAATAGCTAATTTCACAGACATCGACCCGTTTGAGTATGAAGATGATGTTTCCCTTAAAATGATTGGCATTAATGATGATATTGGAGATGTTGACGCTATTTTAATTCCAGGTACTCGTAATTCAACAGAGGATATGCATGCACTTCGTGAAAGCGGCCTTGCAGATAGAATAATTGAAAAATCAGCTGAAATTCCCATTATCGGAATTTGCGGCGGCCTGCAAATATTGGGTAATGTAATTAATGATGAAGATAAACGTGAGTCCAGTCATGGGACAATAAATGGATTAAGTCTCCTAGATATTGAATCAAGCTTTTCAAGAGCTGGAAAAATCGTTACACAGTCAATTGCAACAATACCTCAAGACATCAACGGACTTGCAGGTGAAATATTTAAAAACATTGTAGGCGAAGAGGTAAGGGGCTATGAAATCCATGAAGGAACCAGCAAACTTTTAAATTCCACACCACTTTTAAATATTGAAAAAGGTCAGGGAAATAATGATAACGGAAAAATCGATGGGGCATCTAACGACAATGTCTTTGCAACATATTTCCATGGAATATTCCACAATTACAATTTCAGAAGAGAGTTTTTAAATTATATCCGGGTTAAAAAAGGTCTTGAAGCCAAATATGGTGAAGATCCATATGAAACGCAAAAGGACTATTCCCTAAATAGATTGGCCGAAATTGTTGAAGAAAATTTAGATATGGACATTATTGATAACTTAGTATTTGCAAAAAAAGAGTAAAATCCGGAATTTGATACATTATTATTAAATTTAAACCGCATTATTTAAAAACATTAACAAACATAATAATAACTATCAAAAATTGGAGATTAAAACTATGATTTTAAAAATTAATGCAACTAACAAAAATAGTGGCGAAGTTATTTCATACGAATTAGAAGGCGACTCAAATGCAGGTTTCTTTTATGAAGGAACACACATGCAAGAAGTAAAAGATAACAAAATCAGAGAAGTTAACAATAATCTAATTTTACACGGTTCACCTATTTACTCCATTAAATCTGGTCAAACCGAAACTCTTGAAGCAATGACTTTTACTATTGAAGTTACCGCGGAATAATCCTGCTTTGCTTTTTTTATATTAATTTTTGTTGAGTATCAATAAAGCTAGGCTCAGAAATCTCCTTTACAAAATCACTATCTTTAACCTCCCCAATTAAAAGTGGAGAATTTGGATTATGCAACTTCTGATTCTTTTTAACCAGTTTCATGTTGCTGTTTGCATAAAAGTATAGAAATTATCTACCTCAAATTCAAATCTTGTTCCATATAATACGAACAAACAATGCCTAAAAGTATAAGAGTTATCCATTACTTTTTGGAATTTATTTATATATCGAACAAATAGTTAGATAGGATTGGATGATTACTCATCCGCACCCTCTCGAGAACCGTACGTGTATCTTTCGATACATACGGCTCAAATAGACCTTTATCTGAAAATATTTGCAGTCGATAGTCTTCTTTTGTAAAAGTAATCATATTTGCTTTTGTCCAAAGGCGAATAGTTATGTTTAATCATTGTATGCCTTTCAATATTAGTCCATGACATTTTATTCAACTGTTTACCTGTATTTGAGTCAGTTAAAATCCATTTATCTTGATGTTCATCATCTTTCTCAGGTCTGGGGAAATATTTATTAACTATCCAACCAGAACTTTTATTAGGATGAAGATGATTTAGGAATTTCCAATTTTTCTTCCAAATATAATTGTCAAGATTTGAAAATGCTTTAGAAGAAGCCATAGGTTTCCAAAATTCTGCAATGCCATCAAGCACTGGGTTTAACTTATCAATGAGATATTCCACATTCTGTCCCTTAGCATATTCGAAGATATCTTTAATTTTGGCTTTAGCCTTTTTAACAGAGTCTTTTGATGGTTTAATAATGCATTTATTATCTCTTTCGATTTTAACATTAAAACCTAGGAAATCAAATCCTTTAAAGATGGTTGTGAAACAAGTTTTGTCTTCAGAGAGGATTAAACCTCTCCTATCCAAATATTCTTTAAGAATGTTAGGTATTGCTTCTATATCTTCCTTATTTCTTGCAAATATAAGAAAATCATCGGCATACCTCACAACCCGATATTTTCCACGAGTAATAAAAGTCATATAACCTTTACTGCTATGGTATTCATAATATGAAATATTTAAACAGTTTTCTAATCCATGTAAGGCAATATTTGCTAGCAATGGCGATAACAACCCTCCTTGTGGAGTTCCTTGATTGGTGGAGAAAAATTCTCCATTTTCCACATATCCAGCTTTAAGAAACTTTTCAACCAATCCGACATACGGAAATCCTTTTAATTGTTCCATGATGAATTCATGGCTTAATGTATCGAAGCATGCCTTGAAATCGCCCTCGAATACATAATTGAATCTGCGATAATGTATGTCATGGAAAATTCTTTCCATTGCATCATGAACTCGTCTTGCAGGCCTAAAACCATAACTTATAGGTTCAAAACGAGCTTCCCATTGCGGCTCCAAGACTAAACGAAGTAATTCCTGATAAACTCTGTCAATAATGGTAGGAATACCAAGAGAACGAGTTTTACCATTACTTTTCGGAATTTGAGTCCTATACACAGGCTTGGGGTTATGTTTGTTTATATTTCTATTTATTATCTTAATAAACAATTTTCCTCGTTCAGCATCGCTTAATGCAAGATATCTATCCACACCAGGAGTTCTTTTACCTTTATTTGTCTGTGTAACCCTTTTAATTGCTACTTTTAATGCGGCAGGGCTACGAACTAACATTCGCTGTAAATCTCTAACTTTTCGACTATCACCTTCACTTTCGGCACGAAATATCCTAAATCTTTGTTTATTTACATACTTATAGGTCTTCTTCCAATCAGTATCAGACCATAGCGTAGCGTATGATGTTGTGGACTCTAAAACAATGTTGTTTTGAGCATAACTCAACTTTATCACCATCCTTTTAACAAACAAACATTAATAGTTTTATTTACACGTTGTCTACTCTTTGAAAGTTAGCCATGTTTCCATGCCTACCACAAAAGGGCAGGTATCCGTTCACAGTTAATAATTTCCCTGTTTTCCTGCTATCTTTCGATAATTAACGGCTTTCGCTTTTTTCAAAATCCTCTACCACCTGAAGAATTCCACTTCATTCGCAATCCGCTTACCTAAAAAAAAAGAGTCTTCTTTTAGGACTTCAAATGGCTTACCGGGTTAATCTCCCATCAGATACGAATAAGGTAAGGTCCGAACTTTACACCGGCAATTCTACGGGTTGTGCGTTATAAGCATAAGTAAAGTACTTATTTCCTAATTGCAATCGATAGTAGCACTCTTTATAGTGCTTTGTATCCTACCTATCGTCATTTGTCACGATGCTTGCATTCGTTCACTTTAATTAACCATTCTTATTCTTCCTCTAGCCCTGACAACACTGGATACTAGTGTTTCATTAGACATTTTGCTCATGCAACTTCTTAGGCTCGTTACCAAGCTAAGAATTTCACAGGAGGAAATCCCAACACAACAGGGATTAAAACAACTTCATACAAGAAGTGTCTCACTGATACAAGAGTAGGGAAAAAGGAGACCCTATCCCGTCGCACTTACTTATCAAATGCTCTTACAAAAAGGGATATAATTATAATTAACATATATAAAACCAATCATATAATTTTTAAATTAAACCAAGGAGGACATGTATGCCAGAATTCAAACTTATTGAAAAGTTATTATACAAAAGTGAACAGAACGATATAGAAGCTGAATTCATAATTGGTAACGAAACATTATGGTCAAGTCAAAAAGTCATAGCAGAAATATTTGGAACAACTTCCGCCAATATTTCAATGCATTTCTCAAATATCATTCAGGAAGGTGAGCTAAATGAAAAAGAAGTAAGCATATCTTCTAAAGACCTTTTTAAAGATAATTCTGATTTTATTAAGAAATCCTTAAAAAAATCAAATAATCGAGGTAGGCCCCAAAAATGGTATAATCTTGATGCAATCATATCAATAGGATATAGAATCAACAGTAAAGAAGCAACCCAGTTTCGTCGTTGGGCCAATAAAATTTTAAAGGAATATATGGTAAAAGGATTTGTCATAGATAAAGAACTTCTGAAAAAAGGTGGAAGATTTACAGAAGACTATTTTGATGAATTATTAGAAACAATTCGTGAGATAAGGGCTTCAGAGAGAAGATTCAATCAAAAAATCACTGACATTTATGCAACAAGTTTTGATTATGACAAAAATGCAGATATCACAAAAGAATTCTTTGCTACAGTGCAGAACAAACTGATATATGCAATAAGCAACCATACTGCTGCTGAAATCATAGAAACACGAAGCGATATTGAAAAAACGCATATGGGATTGACAACTTGGAAAAAAGCACCAAATGGAAAAATACTCCAAAGTGATGTAGTCATATCAAAAAATTATCTAAATCAGAAGGAATTATCTAGATTAAACAGTTTAGTAGAAGGTTTTTTAAATTTAGCTGAATCACGTGCAGAAGATAGAATCCCAATGGGCATGAAGGATTGGAAGGAACTGCTGGATGATTACCTTAAACTTCGAAGGCTGCCAATCCTAGTTGACAAAGGTAAAATCTCTGCCGAAGAAGCCAGAGAACATGTTCTTGAAAAATATGAAAAATTCCGAGTTGTACAAGATAAGAACTTCATTTCTGACTTTGATCAAATGATTTTAGATATAAAACGACTAGAGGGAAAATAAATAATGCATATTTAATTGAGCATGTTTAAAAAAAGAGCATTTAAAGTAGTTTTTGTTGAGTATCTATATAACTTGGCTCCCTAACTTCTTTCACAATATCACTATCCTTAATATTGCCAATCAAAAGTGGAGAGCATGAGTTATGTAGCTTATAGTTCTTCTGAGCCCGTTTTGGATTTACGGTTGCATAACAATACTTGCATCCATGAAGGCAGGTATTGTATGCTCCAATATCCCTCCCAAATATACAATCACATTCACGGATCCTATATTTTCCTTTAGGGATTTTTAAATTTTTACCAATAGCTTTCTCAATCACATTTTGAGTCATACATCCACTTGAATCAAAACCAAATTTATCTAGAAGAGTTCCTTCAACACAAGTTTTCATCTTAATATTGCAGTCATTCGCAACTTTTGAAAATTCACTGCCAATAATTAATCTCTCTTCAGTTGCAACATCCACCGCATCTGGAAAATTTCTTAAAACCTTCCGATACAAATCAATGAAACTGATTGTGCAGTCAGTAGTGTAACCTCTAAGTTCATGTGCAATTTTAGTGAACATTTCAATATGAAAATCTAAATCATATTTTTCTGAAATAAAAATAGGATCATATCTCCAAGACACATTATTAATTCCCAAATAGTCCGATAACCTTTTAAAAGATTTAATAACATTTTTAAAATTAGGGACATTAACTTCAACGTCTTTATCATAAGGATTAATAGTTACAAACCAGAACTGATTGAAATCATCAAGATTATCCAAATCATTAAGCATAGGTTTTGGATTTTTACTGCAAAAGCATAAGCAGTCAATTATTTTAGGATCCAGCGGATATTTATAAATGTCATCATTATAAGGATTGCGGGTGCAAACAAATCCTTCACTAATCCTGTTATAAAACCATTTACTAAAAAAAGCGGGAATATCGGTTCTGGAACCTGTGTTAATTATCATGAAAAAAATAAAAATTTAAGAGATTTATAAATCTCTTCCGAAAATGTGTACAGCTGCAGTACCGCCAGTACCTCCAATGTTGTGAGTCATACCGATTTCCGCACCATCCACCTGACGTTTACCGGCTTCTCCCCTAAGTTGCCATATGACTTCGGCAGCTTGAGCAATGCCTGTGGCGCCTAATGGGTGTCCACGTGCCTTAAGACCGCCTGATGTGTTGATAGGGAAATCACCATCAATTTCAGTCTGTCCTTCTTCAATAGCCACTCCACCTTTACCTTTTTCGGCAAATCCTAAATCTTCTACAGCCAAAAGCCCATTGATTGAGAAACAGTCATGTACTTCAGTCAAGTCAATGTCTTTTTGAGTAACCCCTGCCATTTCATAAGCCTTTCTGGATGCAACTTTAGTAGATTCAATGGTAGTTAAATCTTTTCTGTCATGTAAAGTTAAGGTTCCAGAAGCTTGTGCGGAAGCTTTTACATAAATTGGAGTATCACTATATTTTTTAGCATCTTCAGCAGGAACCATTACAATTGCTGCTGCTCCGTCACTTACAGGAGAACAGTCCAAGAGTGTTAATGGATCTGCAACCATTGTTGAGTTAATCACTTTATCAACACTTACTTCAAAGGGGAATTGTGCATTTGGATTTTTAGATGCATTTTTATGGTTCACTACAGAAAATTGTGCCAGCTGTTCACGAGTGGTTCCGTATTCGTACATATGTCTTTTTGCAATCATTGCATATAATGATGGGAAAGTAGCACCTTGCTGTGCTTCCCATTCCTGATCAGATGCGGTGGCAATAGCCGGAGTAGCATCAACGACATCTGTCATTTTTTCCACACCTGCAGAAATTACCACATCATGGAATCCTGATGCAACAGCCATAATACCTTGTCTTAATGCAAGACCTCCTGATGCACAGGCAGCTTCAACTCTTGTTGTTGGAACTGGATTAAGACCAACATGATCAGAGATAAGAGCAGCAATGTGTTCCTGTTGTACAAAAAGTCCAGATGACATGTTACCAACAAACATTGCTTCAATGTCTGCACCATCTATTTCAGCATCTACTAACGCTTTTACACCTGCTTCAGCAATTAAATCTCTAAATGATGAATCCCATAATTCACCGAATTTTGTTTGTGAAACTCCTATAATCGCAACATCTCTCATATTTAAGCCCCCTTACATTTTAATTTTACCTTTGAATTTAGCATATACAGCATAATCAACATAGGTTTTTTTACTGATGATATCTTCTGTTTTTGGAGCTAATTCTCTTCTTTCAACAATTTCATCTTTGACAGTTATTGTAAAACCATCACTTCCAGCACCGGATCCATATGAAATGACAAATATGTTATCTCCAGGTTCAGCCACGTCTAAAATATTAGATAAAGCTAATGGTACAGCACCAGAATAAGTATTTCCAATATTAGGAGTTAATAATCCTTGTTTAATTTGTTCTGAACCGAATCCTAATTTTTTACCCGCCCTCAAGTAAAATTTACCGTTAGGTTGGTGGAAACATGCATAATCATAATCTTCAGGTTTTGAGTCAGTTTCATCAAATAACATTTTTGCTGCACTTAAAACATGTTTAAAGTAAGCAGGTTCTCCTGTAAAACGTCCACCGTGAGATGGATAATCTTGACCTTCCCTTCTGTAAAAATCAGGAGTATCTGTTGTATAACTACAGGTATGATTAATATCAGCAATTGTGTCTTTTTCACCGACAATATAAGCGGCTCCACCAGCAGATGCGGTGTATTCCAAAGCATCACCCGGAGCCCCTTGTGAAGTATCTGCTCCAATAGCTAATGCATAGTCAACCATACCGGATTTAACTAATCCCATTGACATTTGAATGCCTGCAGTTCCAGCTTTACAAGCAAATTCTAAATCAGCGGCAGTCAATTTTGGAGTCGCACAAACTGCTTCAGCAACAATGGAAGCAGTTGGTTTTACCGCATATGGATGTGATTCGGAACCAACATAAACAGCCCCGATTTTTGACGGATCAATTTGAGCTCTTGCAAGTGCATATCTTGCAGCAGTTACTGCAATAGTTGCAGTGTCTTCATCAGGAGAAGGAACAGATTTTTCATTAACAATTAAACCATTTGATAAAGCTATAGGGTCATCCCCCCATACTTTAGCAATTTCTTCTACCTTTATTCTATATGATGGCACATGTGCCCCATATCCTACTATTCCTACCATTAAATCACCTTAATTATAATCTTAAAAATTAATTTAATTATAAATATTATATTCCTATTATTATATAAAAGTAACTAAAAAATAAGTATTAATTAAACAATGTAAGAACTTTAAAAAAAAATCATAATCCAAATGCAGTTGCCGGGATTCGAACCCGGGTTGTAGGCTTGGAAGGCCCAAGTAATAACCAGACTATACCACAACTGCATATAAAAATGCGGCGTCCGGGATTTGAACCCGGGTCTCTAACGTGGCAGGCTAGAGTCTTAACCAGGCTGGACTAACACCGCATGAAAACTAACAACAAATAAACTTATGTTTTAATGATATATAAAGGTTTCGTTATAATCTAAAAAAATAAAGAAATTAGATTTTTATTGCAGTAATGCAAATCCAATCATTTTCTTCATTTACAAATGCTTTGAAATCCTTAAACCCTGTCCTTTCAAGAGATTCCCTTAAAACGTCTTCGGAATATATCTTCATGTCAAGCAATTCTACCAAATCATCATATTTTTCCATTTCGCCTTCCCTATAGACCGCTTCATTACAGAAAAATACTAAACCTCCTTTCTTCAAAACTCTATTAACTTCCTTTAAATCATTGATAACATCCGGCCAGAAGTATATAGTCTCAAAACCAGTTACAATATCAAAGGTTTCATCATAAAATGGCATGTCAGAAACTGATTCTTTTAACACGTTGACAATTCCATTGTCAATAGCTTCCTTATTCAATGCAATGGATTTTTCAACGCTTACTTCGGAGTAATCAATTCCAACAACTCTGCCTTCGCCAGACACCAGTGCGGCAAATCTTTCAAGATTTCTTCCACCTCCGCATCCAATGTCCAAGATTTTTGAATCTTCCTTAACATCAAAATGAGTTACTCCCCATTGCGCCATTGATTCATGGGATTTATTCATCCTATCAAGTATTTGATGACCCAATTCGCCAACAGGGTTTCTGGCATTTTTAATTAATTCCTTATTTTCAACATGACGTCCAGTATTCACATTATTATCATTATCATTCATAATATCACTGTTTCATTCCTTTACGGGTTTTGATTGCTTGGCCGGTTTCGAATTGTTCTATTTCGCATGCTCCAAGTAGTGCTTTTCCATAAGCAAGTAATTTATCCTCCTCATTGACAATTAAAACTTCATCTTTAGAGCGGATATTCTCATCACATTCAACTACAAATTTGCAGAATACGCTTTTTCCGTCAAGTGCAAATGGTTCCGCGTCTTTATTTACAACTACCCTATTTTTCGGATAAGGAATACCATTGTGAAGTCTTTTTGCACCTTCTTTTGATAAAATCAAATAAGAATCAGATGCCCTCATATTTACAATTAACACTTTTCCATCATAGATATGTCGGATTTTGCCTGTTTTTTTGCTTTTTTCTATGTTGATATTGCCTGTAAATAGCACATCACCTGCTCCAACACCAAATTGATAATCTGCAATAGCTTTAATCTTTTTAACATCATCTTTTTTATATCTTATCTCATCTGAGGAAGTGCATTTATTATACAGGCCTATTTCCAAGTCCTTAATGATTCTTGAATGTATTAAAACCTGATCATAATATTCAACAAATTCATTTATAAAATCTTCAATAAATTCAATACTGTCTACATCACGAGTTTTAGGAGCATCATTTTGGCTTAAGGGATATACCTCATCAATTTCAAGAGGTACCAATCCAAATGGAATATCCAAAACCATGAAATCAGAATCATCTAAATCCAAATCCTGTTCAGATCCATAGATATAGAACTCCCCAAGTTTTCCTGAGATGAATTTAGAATAAGGCTTTCTTGTTGGAGGCAATATTACCAAATCACGTTTTTTAGGCATTTGACGTAACTTTTGCATATGCCTCAAGACTTCAGGTCTGCAGAGAGATTCCGGACCGGTGTAGAAAAATGCTGATTTCTTGCTTCTCGGTTCGTATTTTTCCAAATCCCCAGTATAGTTTCCAAGCTGCCTTTGAGCTTCAAGAAGTGCAGGATGAGCTCTGCATCTCTCTTCAACAAGTTCCATTAAGTTTCCATCATAAATTGCCTGTCTGATTAATCTAATTTCTGCAAATGAAACATGCAAATTATGCTGCGCTATTAAATCCCGTCTTTTATCCTTGGGCATTGCCCTTAAATCATCTGGAGTGTATTTAGTACATACTTCACAAGAACAGGGCATTTCCTGTAAGTTTTCCAATTTGAATGTTCCCCTGTTTGTCAATAATCTATCATCCTCTGCATATAATATATAAGCTGCCGAATCAAACAAATCGCAGCCCATAGCCACACATAATGCAAAAATCATCGGGTGCCCCGCTCCCATTAAATGACGAGGAACAGTGTCGGATAGCTCCTTCATGGAATTCATTACAACATCTACAAGATCTTTGTAGTGATATGATTCCATCAAAGGCACTACAGCCCCAATCGGATATAAATCTGCATTTAATGCTGACAGTTCTTTTGCACATTCACGTCTTAAATCCAGAAAGGTCGATCCTTGAACAACAGAGTTTAAAAGTATTTCAATATTATTCTCTTTTTTAAACTCAACCGCTTCACGAGCCCTTTCAAGAGTGATTTCCATATCCCTTTCTGCTTTTTCCCTTTCCACAAATGGAGCGGTTGGAATATCTAAACTTGTTCCAATGTCAGTTTTAATTAATTCTTGAAATTCAATGACTTCCCTATTCGTTATTTCAACATCCCCATAAACAGATAATTGAAACGAACCCGAATCAGTCATTATTGGACCGTCAAAATTAATCAATCTATGAAGACCTTCCTCAATTGCCTTCTGTTTTAATTCATGGTCTTTATAAATTAAATACGCATTAGTAATTACGATATCCGCACCATATTTACCAACATCAAGTGCTTGTTTTCGAGGATGAATAACAGGCATTAATGCAGGAGTTTTTACATCACCATGTTTGGTTTTTAAAACACCTACACGGCCTTTTCCATCTTTTGCTTTAATCTCAAACATTTATTCAACCATATTCTATTTGTTAAAATAAGATTTAAATTAGAAATTATATAAATCTTGCTCATAAAAGACTTAAAAAATGTAAATCCTTTATAAAAAAATAGCTAATCTGCAAAATTTAATTTAAGGAGAATCCCCATGATTCTGCAATTTAGTTTTTTTCTTTGTTTTATTAATTTTCAGTATTTTTTTGTTAATTTATTCAGTTTTTTCTTAAAAAAATCTTTATTCAATGCTTGGAAGAAATAATATTTTTTAAAATTTCCATTCCCTTACTTTTTCTTGAATATTCCAAAAATTATAATAATGCCCTTTTTTATCCATTAAATCATTGTGAGTTCCTTTTTCAAAAATTTCTCCTTTTTTTAAAAATATTATTTGATCTGCAGAACTTATGGTATGGAGTCTATGAGCTATCATTATAACAGTTTTTGATTTAATCATCTTTTCAATAGCTTTTTGAATTAAATACTCATTTTCAGCATCTAATGAAGAAGTAGGTTCATCCAATATTATTATTGGAGAATCCTTTAAAATTGCTCGAGCAATAGAAATTCTTTGTTTTTCACCTTCACTTAATTTAGAACCATTCTCCCCAACGATTGTATCATAACCATTAGGCAATTTTTCTATAAACTCATGACACATTGCATCTTTAGATGCTTTAATAATCTCTTCATCGGTTGCATTTTTTTTAGCCATTTTAATATTATCTTTAAGAGATGCATCAAAAAGAAAAACATCTTGAAAAACAATTGAAATTATATCTGATAATTGTTTTAAAGGCATTTCCCTTATATCATAACCTCCAATAACTATTGAACCTTCCTGAACATCCCAAAATCTTAAAATTAAATTTATCATAGTTGTTTTTCCAGAACCTGAAGGTCCAACTAGTGCAGTTAAAGTCTTTTCGTTGCATTTAAAACTAATATTATTTAAAACTTTTTCGTTTTCATAAGCAAAAGTAACCTCAGAAATTATAATATCATAATTATTCAATTTTACTTCATTTTTATTTTCTGAAATGATTTTTTCATCCATTAAATTATTAATACATTTAACTCCATATCCGACATGATTTTTAAGATGAATATATCCAAAAAGACAATCAGTCATAGCCGATGATATACTGGGTGTTGCAATAAAGAAAAATATTATTTTAAAAAGACTTATTGATTTAGTTATATACAAATAGATTCCGATTGGAAATAAAATTATTACACTAATACTTGCAAAAAATAGGACAAAAATGTTTGGAATCATTGTAGCTTTAACATTTTCAATATTTTTGTCCCTAAAATCTTTTGTAGCTAAATGAAACTTTTTAAACTGTTTTGAATTTAAATTATAAATTTTTATTATATTTATTCCCCTAATAAACTCCACAATCGCAGAATTATATTTAATCAAAGATTTTTCCCTATTTTTAACAACAATCTTAGAAACCTTATCGGAATGTTTAAATGACAAATAAGATAATGGAAAAACCATAGACGAACAAATAGCAATCCTCCAATCCAATATGAAAAAAATCATGCTGAGTAAAACAACAGTAATTATTGAAGAAACCATAAATGGGGCAGTGTATGTAACAAAATATTCAACCTTAGATACATATTCACTTATTATTGTGTTTATCTCACCTAATGTACTAATATTAAAAAATCCCAAATGTAATTCTGTTAATTTTTTACCAATATCTAAACGTAAGTCATAGGAAATATCCAACCCCAAATTCATAAAATATAAATAAATATGGTGCTCTAAACTATTAAATACAATATAAGTTCCGGCTAAAAAGACTGTGAAATAAATTAAATTGGATATACTTATACTGCTTTTAAAAAATTCCAGTATAAACAAAAATATTATGAAAAGAGGAACAATACTAATAAAACTATGCAATAACAAAAATAACAAAGATTTTTTAACTTTATATTTGTTCTTTCCAAAAAGAGAATAAAGATCCCTAATCATTATCTCACCTTCCAATTATCAGCTGAACTATGAATACTCCATAATTTTTTATAAATCCCATCTAAATGAATTAACTGATTATGATTGCCTTCTTCAACAAGCTCCCCCTCATTAAGAACAAAGATATGATCTACATTTCGTATTGTAGACAATTTATGCGCAATTATTATTACTGTCTTATTTTTTGTGAGTTTATTTAACGCCTTTTGTATCAAATATTCATTTTCAGCATCTACAAATCCGGTAAATTCATCTAAAATTATTAAAGGAGCATCTTTTAAAATTGCCCTAGCAATAGCAATTCTTTGTTTTTCACCACTACTTAATTTAGAACCATCTTCTCCAACAACTGTGTCATAGCCATTAGGAAGATTTTTTATAAAATCATGACAGTATGTTTCTTTAGAAACTTGTATAATCTCTTCCAAACTAGCATTAGGATTTCCAATTTTAATATTTTCAAAAATTGTGTCATTAAACAAAAAATTATCTTGAAAAACAATTGAAATAAATGACAATAATTCTTCTAATGAGACTTCTTTTATATCAATACCATTAATTTTTATTTTACCATTATAATCATCCCAAAATCTAAGAATAAGCCTAATAATTGTGGTTTTGCCTGATCCCGAAGGTCCAACTAATGCATATTTTCTACCTCCTTCAAATAAAAGATTTAAATTTTTTAAAGCATTGATTTCACCATCATAAGAAAAGGAAATATCCTGAAACTCTATGCATCTAATATCTTCCAATGCAATTGTTCCACAATCTTTAACTGGTTTAAGAGATAACACTTGATTAATCCTATTTAAAGACTCCCGTTCCTCCATATTATGCCTAATAAACTCATATATTCTCATGAACTGATTACCAAAAATTGGTCCCATTATCATGAAAAATATAAATGATTCTAGAATCAACGTTCCATCAATATAAAAATAAACCCCAAATGGAATAATGAATAACAAAGTAGAACCGATAAATGCCTGATATAAAGTAAAAGATAATGCTCTTTGAGTTGACCATATTCTCATACTATTTTTCCATTTTAAAATAGCTCCCTTATACTTATCAAATGAGTCTTTTGACCTATTAAAAACTTTAATAACTTTTATACCCATCACATATTCCAAAATTGTTGAATTCATATGTGATTGTGTTTTTAAATGATTATTAATCATATCATTTAAAGAGTTAAGTTGAGAAATTATTGGTATAAAAGCTAAAACAATTGGACATAAACAAACTAATGCCATTTTCCAATCAATATAAAATAAAAACAATGCTGTGAAAAAAGGAACAAAAATTGTACTAATCATTTCAGGAAGATGATGGGCTAAAAAAAGTTCCAAGATTTCCGAATTTTCATTTAAAACCGTTTCAAAATCCCCAGTGCGTTTTTCTTTAAAATTACTAAGAGGTAATGAAATTAAATGATTAGCTAAATCAAGCCGAACCTCATAAATAATTTCATAAGCTGCCCTATGGGAAACATTATAAGCAAACATCATTATAAAAAATTCCAAAACATAAACCAATGGTATGGCTATTAAAATAGCTGTAAGATATTTAAAATCTATTGAATTTTGGAAAAAAACCAATATTATTAAATAAATTATGAAAAAGGGAATAATTGAAATCCCGGAAGACAACACATGTAAAAATGATGCAAATATTAGTTTATTTCTACGTTTATTCGCAAGTTTTAATAAATCTCTAAACATTATCATCACCAATTAATTCATTTATATTCAACAAAGGAGGACTAATGCCGGATTTAATACTTATATCTGCAATAATCGAAGGTTTTATATCATAATTTTCAAAAGCGCTTAATTTCTCAAATGCTTCACGTGTCTCTAAATTAAACAATATTTCACCATCATCCATCAAAATAACTTTTTTACAATATTCGCCAACAACTCTCATATCATGAGTTATTATTAGAATAGTTTTGCCATTATCGTTTAATTCTTTTAAAATATTCATAAATGATTTTATATTATTCCAATCCTGACCTGTTGTAGGTTCATCAATTATTAAAATTTCAGGATTATTAGAAATTGCCGTGGCTGTTGCTACTCTTTGTCTTTCGCCCCTACTTAAAGTTAACGGATGATTATCCTTCAATCTCTTAAGATTCATATTCTCCATTATCTTATTCATATCAATATCATTTTCAAGCCCGTATTTTATCTCTTCAGTCACAGTATTACAAAATAGTTGATGTTCGGGATTTTGAAATAAAAATCCGACTTTTTTCCTGATTTTTTTAATGTCGCCATTAGTTTCTCCAAAAACATTTACAACCCCCTTATTTTTTTTTAGAATGCCCATTATAATCAAAGCTAAAGTTGTTTTACCCGAACCATTTTTTCCAATTAAAGCTATGAAATCACCTTTTTTAATTTCAAGATCAATATTCTTTAAAATAACATGATTATCTCTTTTAAAAGACAAATTTTCAATTTTTATGGTATTTTCAACATTAGAATTATTGACTAAATTTAAGTATTTAATAGAAAATTCCTTATTTATTATTTTCTCATCCAATAGCCTTGCCATATTTTCTATATCCATTAACATGCCATCTAATTTTAGTTTTAAACCCATTTGAACTTGTTGTGGAAGTCTTAAACCTAATGATTCAATCATGGGAGATTTTAAAATATTTTCAGTTTCTCCAAACATCTCAATTTTGCCGTCATCCAATAAAATTAATTTATCGGCTAATTTATAAGACCCATCCAAGTTATGATCAACTAATATAATCGTCATCCCATCATTTTTAAGCTTTTTTAATGTTTTAAATACTGTTTCTTTTCCTTTTGCATCCAATTCAGAAGTAGGTTCATCTAAAACTAATATTTTTGGACGTACAGTCAATACTGAAGCAATAGCGACCTTTTGTTTTTCACCACCCGATAAATTAAACGGATATTCATCTTTTAAATGGCGAATCCCAATTGTATCCAATGCAAAATCAACGGATTTTTTAATTTCATCAATAGGATATGCTAAATTTTCACAAATAAAAGCTAATTCATCTTCAACAGAAATATTAAAAAGTTGAATTTCTGGATTTTGAAAAACTATCCCTAATTGATTAGTTATTTCAGATATTCCATGCTCATCAGTGTTTAAATTATTTATCATAACCGATCCAGTTTTTTCCCCTTTAATTTCATGAGGAATAATACCTGTTAAACAATGAAGCAATGTTGATTTTCCACTTCCAGATTTACCAATAACGCCTATAAATTCACCTTTTCCAATCTTTATATTAATGTCTTTAAGAGCAAAATCATTACAACCAAAATACTTAAAAGACAAATTTTCAACATCGATTATAGGTTCCATTATCACCAACCTCCCCAATATAACATTATTGAAAAAATAAAAATAGAAATTGAAAATAGTGAAAAAACAAAATCTAATTTCTTAAAGCTAATGTTTTTCATTGATGTTCTCTTTTCACTATACCCAAAAGATTTTACATCCAATGTTAAGGCCATTTGCTTAGCCGTTCTAAGTGATGTGATTATAATTGATTCTAAAAGTAACAATAAGTCACGTAAGTTTATTTTATCTTTCCTAATTTTTTGTGCGTTTCTTGTAATTGAAATATTTTGAATAGTCAATGGTAAAAAACGTATTGCCATTGTAAACAACAAAATCATCCATTCCGGAAATCTAAATTTCCTCAACATCATTATAATTTCACTAGGATGTGTTGTAAATGGAAGAATGAGTGGGGGAATAAATATTGCAACCATCCTCATTGAAAAAATAATACCATAGTTTATTCCTTCAACAGTAACCGGCAAATAGCCAATAAATGGAATATTGCACGGCATTAAATTAAAAATAACTGTTTTAGTTCCACTATAACCTGGTTTATCAGTGAAAAAAACTGCTTGAGTGATTATTCCAATTACCACTATAACAAAAATCATTAGAAAAAATGGCTTGAAATTTTTAATGGGAATATCTGATAATTTCCATATTATTAATGAAATAACTATTAACAAAAATAAAAAAGGCATTGAATATGTTATAACAGAAGCACCTAAAATACAAAACGAAAATAAAAGCTTCGAACGAGGATCCAGTCTGTGTACAAACGAATTAGATTTAACATATTCAATAATAAGAACAACTCCTTTTCATATTACATTTTTTATTCTATTACTCATTTTATAACCAATCAAAGTTCCAATTGGAAAAGTGAATAAATGAGGCAGTATAAAAGAAAATATTGCTAAGTAAAAAGGAATATTCATACCATACACGCAAGTCATAATAAAAACATAAACCGATCTTGAAACTAATGCAAATAATATTATCCCTAATAAATCCATCTTTAAATTAGAACCATAATCTTTAGTAATTTGTAGGAAATACTCTAAAATTAAAACCCCTACTAAAGTATTAAGTGCAGAAAGTGTTCCTCCATACATACTTGCTGAAGTAAAATCAATTAATGTATATGCTACCCCCAATGCTAAAATCGTGTATTTCTTATTAATAATAATTGCAGCAATTGTTAAGATTATTCCCCAAACTATTCCATGAAACACAATACCTATAATAGGCCCTGCAAACCAAACACATTCCCCAATAAGCAACATTACTAAAAAAGTAGAAATTAAAGCTATTTCTTTATTACTAAAATAAAACTTATTTTTATTATTTTGTTCATAATTTTTAGTTTTCATAATGTTTCCCCAAATATTTATTAATTATCCAAAAATTTATTAAAATTAAAAGTTCAATGCATTATATTAATTTAATTATTTTAAAAAAAAAATTACCTCTCTAAAATCAAGTTAAACAACCTTATTACTGAATATTCTGTCCAAATTTTATTATCATATCTAACAGGAGGAATATAACCTAAATAAGATGATTTCCAACTACCATCATCTAATTGATTTTTCAGCAAAAACTCCAATCCTTTTTTTATAACATCATCAAAAATGTTCATACCCAACAAAATTAAAATATATAAAACAAAAGATGTTTCTTCCACACAACTATTTGAATCTGATTCATCCCCCCAAGACCCATTTTTATTCTGATTTTTAACTAAAAAAGCCATAATTTCTTTAAAATTCTTTTCGTTAAAACCCCGTTTAATTAACACTTCAATAGCCAAAGATAAAGAGTAATATCCAAAAAACCAATCGTTCAATGAAAATTTATTAAAAACTTTATTCGACAAATATTTTTCTGCTTTTTTTGATTCATCTAAATCATTCATTGAAATAAAAGTTTTAAGAGTTCTAGATGTGACACTCAATGTCGTGATTTCCCCACCAGGAACATATCCATCATAATCAACTGGAAAAGTAGCAATTCCCCCATCATCCACTTGCCTTAATTTCAACCATTTAATAGCATTATACCTCGCAGCAAAAATGTCATTGGAATTATTATATAAATCAAGAGCCAAACAACAAAGAGCAGTATCATCAGAATCAACTGGTGAGTAATCAGGTATCCAACCCCATGCCCCATTAGTTTTTTGAGAATTTAAAATCCATTTTTTAGAATTAACATATTTGTTAATATCTAAACCCCCATTTTTTAAGGTTATTAAACTTAAAGCTGTGTCATGTATAGGTAATCCCTCAGATATAGACACACCCCCATCATCATTTTGCATATTCAAAATCCAATTTAAAGAATTAATTTTACAATCAAAATTAAAATTTGTCATGGCTAATAATATCAAAGCAGTAATATGAGTATAACCAAACCAACACCCATTAAAAGCCTGAAATTTAAAAATATTATCAAAAGCATTTTTGACAAAAGCCAATTCACAATCATCACTTGAATTTAAAGTTTTTAAAAGGCTTACTGCTGTTGATGTGAATCTTTCAATGAAAACCATTGGTTCATCTAATTTAAACTCCGTTTCATTAAATAAAATAGGATTTGACATCATGCATAATTTAGGAATTTTAACATCATCCCAATTAATCAACCCCACATAAGCTAAATAACATAATGTTTGAGGAGATACATCATAATTTAAAAAATATTTGAGTAAATAATCTAAATTCGATTCATAATAATTATTTAACTTAAAGGTTGCTAAACTACACAAAGTAGAGTTTTTTTCACTAGGACCTCCCTTTATATCACCCCAACCACCATCATCATTCTGATTTTCTAAAAGCCAATTAATAGCTTTTTTTGATTCTTTTTTCCGCCCATATTCCTGAAAAACAATAGAAGCTATTGCAGTGGCAAAACTACAAGATTTAAAACCATAATTCCAATATTTATTCTCTTTTTGTTGGGAAATTAAATATTCCAACCCATTATTTAAAGAATTTTCAACTTTTTTATGCATGAATAATCATCCTCCTACCAAAAAGGACATGTAAAATAATATTTCACCCATGAAAAAAGAATAAACAATCCAAAAGCCACTAATTTTAGTGAATTTTCTAGGATTAGAATACACCATCAATGAACTCCAAAAAATTGAAATAAATGCAATAATCGCTAAAGGTAAAAAATAATTTAATGTAAACCCTGACAGTATTAATGTCATGATAAAAGAAATTATAATAAATAAAAGACAAATCCTTGCAGATTTCTTTATCCCAAATTCAATAGGTAATGTATTGAAACCTAATTTTTTATCAACATCCATATCAGCAAAAGTCCCTATAATATTATCAGACATATGAATCAAAATAGATATTAACATTATGTAAAAAATCATGAATGTAGTATTTTTTGCGATTGTTGAACCTATTAGTAAACATAATGAAACACAAATACCAAAGCAAATATTACCATATATTCCTTTTCTTTTAAGCTTGCTATAAATAAATGAAAAAAATATTATAAACAAAGTGACTATCGTACAATAAATATTAAACCCCAATGAACATATAATTCCCAAAGCATAAAATAAAGAACCATATACCAAAGCTGTTTTTTTTGTTATATTGCCAGATGGAATAGGCCATTCAGGATGATAAACCTTATCAAAATCTGCATCATAAAAATCATTGAATGTTTGACCCCCAGACCATATTAAAATGGGTATAAGTATGCTAAATATTATTCCAAACAAATCAACTTTTGATGAAGATAAAACATATCCACAAATACCAACTGCTGCGGGAATTACAAATAAATGTGGGCGTGGAATTGAAATAAGATTCTTTAATTTAATAACTATACTGCCCATTAAATCACCTAAATTGAAAACAATATTGTTTTAACACGTTTACCAAAAGAAGTTCCAATCAAACCACCTATTGTGAATGAAATAGTTGGAACGATGACCATGAATGCAAGTAATGAATTAGGTAAAACCATCCCATAAAAAATCATACTAATTCCTAAAAAAACAATTCTACTTACTATACCATAAATTGCCGTGCCTATAATATTTGTTTTTAAACTTTCACCATATGAATCTGAAGTTAACAAAATAACTTCTAAAATTATAGCACAAATAATATATGAAAATGCTGTTAAACTTCCAACAAATGCTCCAGCTATAATAAATTCTGCTAAAGTCCTAACAAAGCCTAATGTTACCATAGTATATTTTTTACCAACAACAATAGCAGCCACTATTAAAATCACTCCTTCAACTACACCATAAATAACATTACCTACCATTGGACCTAATGTCCAAATGAAATTATCTGCTAACAACAAAACAAAAAAAGCAGCAAGCAAAGTTATTTCTTTGTTACTAAAATAAAATTTATTTCTATTTAAATCATTATTCATATCCTTCCACCATTTAATAAACATTTATTAAAATACTTGCAATATCAAAGAAAAAAAACTGAATTATTTTCTAAATACTAACAAGATTTTTATCAAAACCATTTAATTATTATTAATAATTAAAAAAGTATTAATTAATTAATATAGTTTTAACTAATATTATTACTATAATTTAAGTACTATTTAAATATTTTCATGCCAAAAATAGATACTTTAAAAAAAATTTAGTTATTTTAAAATATATGCACAAGATATGTTCAATATATTAGTTTTTTTATTGAATTTTTTAATAATTTATGAATGTAGAAAGCGTAATATATGTAATAAAAAGGAGATTAAACGAAGGAAACTATAGCCAAAACACAAAACTCCAAAATAAAGAAACAAAACTCAAAGAGGTGTTATATAATATTTAAAGAGCAATACAACTATTTTAAAGTAAGTTTCTACAAGGTTAAAAAAAATATTTTTTCTAACTTCCTAAAAAATATGACAACCTTCATTTAAAAATCATGATTGTATTAAACTATCCTTATTTTAAATCCATCTATCTTTAATGAAGTTAATTAAATAAAATGAATAAAAAGCCACTAATTTATCAAAAAATTAATATAATACAAATAAATAATAATTATTATTAAATTAAGTAATACAATGAAAAACATTATATACTAAAATATACAATTGTATTAATAACAATTAATTTTTTATTAATTAGTTATTACTAATTAGTAATATTAATATTAATTGTGAAAACAAAAACAGGTGATAAATTATGAGTTATGAAGAATTTTTGATGTTAGGTTGCAAACACAACCACTAAAAAAAATTGTGGGGCTAAACTTATTTGCCCCACAAATACAAGGTGATAACATGGAATTTACTCCTTTTTTATTAGTATTTCACATAACTGGTCGATGCAATCTAAATTGTAGTTATTGTTATGCTAGTAAATATTCAAAATATGGTGATTTATCATTAGAAAAAGTTAAAGAAATATTAAATCAAGCAAAAGATTTAGGAACAAAAAATGTAATATTCAGTGGTGGGGAACCCTTACTACATTCGGAAATATTTAAAATTTTAGAATATTCTAATAATCTGTCATTAACTAACCACATTACTTCAAATGGGACACTAATAACAGAAAATACAATTAAAGAACTGAAAAAATATAATGTTGATGTAACAATTAGTGTAGATGGATCTTGTAAAGAAATTAATGATTTAATTAGAGGATCTGGAACTTTTGATAAATCAATTGAAGCAATAAAAAATTTGAAAAAAAATGATATTTATACTTCATTAAGAATGACATTGATGAAAAGTAATTATGATGATGTAAAAAATTATTTAAATTTAGCATTGGAAAACGATGTAGATAGATGCATAATAGAAAGAATTACTCCAATAAACAAATCGGACAACTCAAATATATTATCATTTGAGGATATGCTAAATGTATTCAATTTAATGAAATCTTATTCTCTAGAAACTGGATTAAATGTTGAATCAAATGACCCTTTATGGTTAATTTTTAGTGAAAATTTAGATAATTTCTTAGATAAAAACCATGTTTGTGGTGGATGTACAGCAGGAATATCTGCATTATGTATTAATCAAGATTTATCTGTTTTTTCTTGTCCAAGACTACAAGTCAATTCTGGAAATTTAAATAAAATGACTTTGGAAGAAATTTGGGAAAATTCAGTCATTTTTAAAAATTTAAGAAATAGGGACTTAATAAAAAATTGTATGAATTGCATTTATAAATATCTTTGTGGAGGATGCAGAGGAGCTGCACATTCAAATGGTTTTTATTTAGGAAATGATCCTCAGTGCTGGATGTTTAAAGATGAAATGTGTAATGAGAGTCACTGAATACTGTAATTTAAATTGTTCTTATTGTTATATGGACTCAATGAAATATTACAATAATTTTGAATCCTTAAATACAATTTTAGAAGTTATTAAATCTTTAAATGAATTAAATATTGATAAACTTATAATTAGTGGTGGAGAACCTTTTTTAAGACCAGACATATTCGATATACTCAAAGAATCAAAAAAATACTTTAAAACAACAATATTAACAAATGGATCTTTAATAAATAAAAAAAAAGCAAAATACTTATCAAAAATTGGTATTGATGGAATGAGCATAAGTTTTGAATCAACAAATGCTAATATTCATAACAAATTTAGAGACAATTCATATTATGATGCATTAAATGCCATGAAAATTGTTAAAGATCAAAATATATCTGTTGATATGGGTGTTTGTGTAAGTAAAAACAATGCAAATGATTTTATTAATTTAATTCATATGGCAGAAAATTTAAAATTAGATTCTATTACTTTTGAAGCATTAAATCCAAGTGGAAGAGGAAAAAATTTAAGAAATTTGATGTTAAACTCTTTAGAAACAGAAACCTTTTTAAATAATGTTCATGAATATCTAACAACTCAAAAGCCATCAATAAAAGTTTTCATGTTTTATCCTCAATGGATTCTTTGGGACAAAAAAGCAATAGGTTGTGAAGTTGGAAAATCTCTCATTTCTGTCAAATATAATGGAGATATTTTACCATGTAGCAATCTGCCCATAACAATAGGTAATATTTTAAAAGATGATTTTAATGAAATTTGGAATTCCAATTTAATGGAAAATCTAAGATATAAAAGAACTGGATTTTGTAATGAATGTTTATATAAATGTAAATGTGGAGGTTGTAGAAGCCAAGCTTTAAAAGATGGAAATATATTTTCTTCAGACCATACTTGCAATTACCTGAATAAAATATGATAAAAAAATATAGTGTTTTAGAAAATTATTTTATTGAGTGTCCACCTAAATTGATTTTTTTGGATAATTTATTTTTTTAGAATATTGTTATTTTGAGTTGTAATTGGTTTTTTATTGAGTTTTTCAATGGTTTTTTTGCTTATAATTCCTCTTTCGTAGTAATCGGCGCATATTAGTGTTTCTTTTTTTGTGATTGGATAGTTGTTGGAATTATATGCTTTTTTGATAGTTCCATCAATAGCAACATGATTAGGATCAGTTAATCCATCATCAAAGGATTTTTTCAAGATCATTTACAATAATACTTCAAAATATTGCCCATATTCACGACTATACCTTTGAATTGAACATTTTGATGGTTTAACATCATCTGAAACATACTTATAAATGCCATAATACCTTGTCATGTCTACAATTACTACTGCAGAGTCAATATGTTATGTTTTTGCATAAACAAGTAATTTTAACATTTAATCTAAAGGAATAAATTCCTTTCCTCTCTTTTTCTTAGGATCTTTGATTTCCAAAAGTGGAAAAATTTCTTCAATAAATTCAAGACAAACGCGAAATATGATCTTTTGGAGCATTAAAATCTAATGTTTCAATACCTAATTTTAATTGATTCGTGTCATGCGTTCTTTTAAGTATAAATAATAATACCATATCTACTTATACTTAATAATAAATAGGTACAGCAAAGTATATAAACTTAACCATCTAAAAACAAGTTAAATTAAAATTTAAAGAAAAATAAAAAAATAAGTAAAATCCACACCTAAAAATTTTTTGACCAAAAATTAAAAATCAATTTAGGTGGACACTCTAAAATTAAAAAAAGGAAAATTGAGGTTAAGTTAAACTTAACCTAATCGAAGTTTCAATATTTTAATCAACTTCAATTTATTTTTAAGGGAGTGTTTTTTAATAGATTTTTTCACTTGAGGTTTTATGATTTTAATATCATCAGCCACAGTAGCTGTGTTTTTTATATCAGAGCACGGCTGAATTATAGCATTATACTTATTATAACTTTTAGATTCATAATTATATTTTTTGAAATTTGGTGCGATATTATTTAATCCTAATAGACTAGAAATGATATTATTCATTAATTGGCCTGTAGGAGCCTTCATGAAATCATTATATCCCCCATCCATCATAGGAGTATCTTCATTGGAGAAATTGGAACTAATCGAAAAAACCTCAGGAGTCGTATTTTTATTAGTGAAATTCTCTATAAGGCAGTTACCATCAAAATATTTACCATCATCATTGAAATTATGAACTATTGATAAATTATCAGGAGTATGCCCATTTGCATCCCCATCCAACTCTATATCAAATTTAGAAGAGTTTTTAAATGAGTCGTGTTCATTTTGGAATTTGACATCTTTGTTGAAATCATGATTGTTAGCATCACTTTCACTTGGCAAATCCAGTTGGGTTATATTGACTGGATATACTGACTGATCAAATTCCATTTCATCAGTTTCAGCGCCACTACTCCCTGAAACTTCAGAGATTATAGCGAAAGATAACATAACAAACAAAAATATTGTAATAATATTCTTATTGAAACTCATATTCTCATCTCGCTTTTTGTCAACCTCAAGCTGATGTAAAAAAGTATTACATCAAATATCAGTAATATTCAACAATACTCAAGATTGACAGTAAGTATTTTAAAACAGGTCATATATAAATGTTTTTATTAAAAAATAAGTGAAAATATAAATGATATAGTTAAAAAAAGAATTTTCAGACAAAATTTAAATGGCTAAAACCAGTCCAAATCCCCTCTTTTCAATTGAATTAAAATGAAATTCAACTCACCACTTTGAAACTTCACCTATACAAAGCAGGATAAATAAATTTTAAGTATGCCTGATATTGTATTGTGATTCTATTTCAAATAAAATATAATAGATAATGGCTCCATTTAATAAAATATGCCCGATAAATACCCAATAATATTAAAAAAGGATTAAAATTTGAAAATCCCATATATATTCCTAAACTCTAAAATAAGCAAAATTAATGAGTATTAATAAAATTAAGCCATAAATAATATACTTTGAACATCTTAAGTTAAAGTGAAAATTAAAGAAATTGATTCTCAGGCAATTAAAAAAGCTTAATTTATGTCTTTTTAATCATAAAAAATGGTTAGGCATCTTTTTACTCTAAAATTCAAGCTTAAAATGGAATTTAAATTTAAAGTGAAACTATAAAAAATAACGACAATATCAAGCTTTATTTTTTAATATCCCTTTTTAGAACTGATCTAACCTAAAAAAAATAAAATACAAACGAACGATAAAATATATGATTCTAACAAATTTTAGTGATAAATCTGAAAATATTAATCCATCCGCCATGCAAAATCCTGCCTTCAAATATTATTGCTCCTAAAAGCAATGCAGTAACTAATCAGATTTAACATATAAGAAATCGTCAATAATACTTATTTAAGAGGATTTTGATAAAACTCAAATGGAAATGACCAAATATGCAATGTTTCACTAGAAATAACATTACAGATATTCCAACAACCAAATATTTAAAGTTTCAACAACTAAATAACATCTAGATAAAATGAGTTATGAAAATGATGCCAGAATAATTAATGATGATATTTTTGATTTGATAAACGAAACTTTTGCTCAGGAAAAAAGTAGTCAAAATAATGAATACAGACTCAATTTTTTTAATAGTTATAAGAATTATTTTGTTTTAACAGATGATGGATCTTATTCTATTAATTCAAAAGAAATAAATCATAAAGTTGAAACATTACATACATCTACCGGTGCAATAAGTGAGTCTTTTGAGAAATTTATTAAACCTATGAAATTCGACTATTCAGAAGACATAGTCATTTTAGATATTTGCGCCGGACTAGGTTACAATTCCTCAGCGGCAATAGCGGATTTCATTAAAAATTCGGAATCTGATCTGACCATTGACATGGTCGAAATATCCGCACCGACTCTGGCATGCGGACTATTAGTGCCATCTCCAATTCCAGAGCATGACATTACTAAAAAAGCAATTGAAGATGAATTAGTCGCTCAAGACTATGCAGGATTAAGTTTAGAAACTTCAGAAATTCCAGAAAACATCAGCATTAATGTTTTTGTTGAAGATGCAAGACAAACAGTTCAAAAACTTGAAAGCAATTCTTATGATGCAATATTTTTAGACCCGTTTAGTCAAAACATGGCTCCCGAGTTATTTTCACTTGAATTTTTCAAAGAATTCAGACGCATAATTAAAGACAATGGAATAATAGCAACTTACACCTCATCAGCACCTGTCAGAGAAGGCTTTATTGAAGCCGGATTTTATATTGGTTTAGGTCCAATATTTGGAAGAAAACAAGGCGGAACACTGGCTAGTCCAAATCCATTAATGCTCGATTATTCACTTCCGAAAAATGATGAGATAAGAATAGCTCTCTCTGATGTTGGAATACCATTTAGAGACCCCGGTTTAAACAATTCTAGTGAATTCATTCTTGAGAATAGAGCTGAAAAAAGACATGCTGCACGCCACAACACCAAAATATCTTCAGCAGTTAAAACACCAATATTTTTAGGTCAGGAAATAGATGATGAAAAAACAAAAAGGCGTGTTGAGCGCAATCTAGTTAAAATGAACATTCCATCAACAACTTCTGCTGAAGCAAATTATATTGTTGAAGTTGAAAATGCCTACACTGAAAAACAAGACATTGAAAATAATTCCAGAAATCGGATTTTAGAGATGAAAAAAAGATTAAAAAAAATTAAAGAAGGAAATTAAACCATTACATAATTTCCACTTTTAAGTAAATAAGCCATTTCTTTAGTGGTCTTTACAGGTTGGGTAATTGGAGTCAAATTTCCTCCGATACCGCCATGATTATGTCCAAATATTGAAAAATCACTATCGCAGTGAGCGCAGAAAATTGCCCCTTCAGCTGAAGAACCTTCCTTATGACCGGTAGCAGGGAATATTCCCTTGTCAGTTTTTTCATCACCTGCCCAGAAAATACCCCAGTAAAGCTCATGACTTCCGCAGTATGGACATGTTCTTTCAAGCTCAACCATATAAAAGGAATATCCGTATTTAGATTCTTCACCACTGGCAGATGGCCTGCCAATAGCTAAAATTGTTGAACCGTCCTCTGAAATACCATATTGATTATAGGAACGACCTAGACGATCTTCAACAACAGTAATTTTAACCTTTAAGGTATAACCCGTATTTAAATCCTTACAGACAACACCATATTGTCCTTTTGGCAATTTAAAAGCAATACTAGCAACACCTTTAGAATTGGTTTTAACAGTATGGGCAACTCCGGCTATGGTAATTTCCATATTGGTATTTTTAGCAACAGCACCATTCTGCTTTAAAAGTGTAGCTTCAAAGGTTGAAGATTCATTTTCTATTGCAGCAATATCATGTGCTTTAATAGAAGCCAATTTAACATTGACTTTTGTTTTCAAAACGTAACCTGTGTAGGGATCAACTGATTTGAAGACATAATTTCCTTTATTCAACTTAAAGTTTACAGTTGCAACTCCATTACTGTTTGTTTTGACTTTTTTCTTTGCTCCATTAATATAAATATGAACTTTCTTATTATTGGCTAATTTTTCGTTTACATACAATGTAACCTTGAATTTAGAGGTTGAACCTGTAAAAACAGTCATTTTTTTAGCAGACAATGTTGGTAACACTTTAATTTCACTTTTAACTTTTTCACCAGTTTTTGTGTTAATAGAATATATTTTATAAGAACCAGGCTTAGTGATAATGTTTAAACTAGCTTTCCCTTTGCTGTTGGTTTTCTTATAAAAAGTATTGCCGTTGTATTTGAATTTAATATATTTTTTAGCTAAGACTTTACCATCCTTACCATAAAAAGTAGCTTTAAATTTCTTAGAGCTCCTATAATACTTTTTAAGGTTTGATGTCTTAATAGAAGAATTTACAACAATATTATTTGACATCCGATATCCGTTAGGATGAATCGCCGTAACAATATATTTCCCTGCTTTGAGATTCAAAGAAAGTTTGGCCACTCCCTTTGAATTGGTTTTTTTATTATATGTTCTGCCGTTTAGTTTGAATTTGACCTTGGTGTTTTTTAATAAATTACCGTTACTATCTAGGAATTTTGCTGAGTATTCTTTAGAACTTTTATAAGTTTTTACAACATCACTAGCTTTGATAACCGGCAATACCTCAACATTATTAGTTACATTAGTTAAATTACCATAAAAGGCAAAAACAACATGATTTCCAGCATTCAAATTTAAAGAAATAGCTACTTTACCCTTATCGTCAGTGGTCTCATTATAATTAATCCCATCAATATTTACAGTGATTGGAGTATTATTGACAGGTTTTCCATCTTGTGATAAAACCACTTCATAGTTAGCAGTTCCACCATAATACATTTTTACATCATTACCACTTAAACTATAATTTCCAGAAGAATTTGAAGTGGCCAGAACTTCATCTGCAGATAAATCCTCATTAATCGCCGATGGAGGTTCCTCCTCCATATCATTAACTTCCATATCATCTGTTGTATTTGAATCAATTGCTGAAACAGCACTTAAAGACAACATGAAAACTAATATCATTAAAACTAATTTGCATTTTTTATCAAACATATATAACTCCACATATATTTTTGTATTATACTCTATTTTACTTTTTTGTATAAAAAGCTTTTGATTTTTAAAAAAAGCTCAAATAAGCCTAATTCATAAAAAATAATCCATATAAAGAATATAAATATAATAAAAAGCTCATATTACTTAAAATTAATAACAAAAGATTGATTTCGATTGAAAATTATAGCTTTAAAGTATTGCAAAGTGAATACATGCATCTGGCAATTATAAATGATTATTTTAAAAAATATATTGTTTAAAGTAATTTGAATTAAATCAGCCCAGATTAGATAAAAAAAAGTAATTTAAACATTTAAAATAAAAATTGAAAGTAGAAAATGGTTATTCTACTGTTACGCATTTAGCCAAGTTTTTAGGTTTATCCGGGTCGTGACCCTTTTCAAGAGTAATATAATATGCTATCAGCTGCAAAGGCACAATATAAACCAATGGCGCAATAATTTCTTTAACGTTGCCATTTATTCCAATTACATTATTGGCCTTTGATTTAAGAGATTCATCATCACAAGAACCAATAGCCAATACATTAGCACCTCTAGACTTAACTTCCTCCAAATTACTCATTGTTTTTCTATAACTTTCTCCAGGAGGAATAACAACAACCACCGGAATGTCTTTATCAATTAAAGCTAAAGGACCGTGCTTAAGTTCTCCTGCAGCATAACCTTCACCATGAATATAGGTGATTTCTTTAAGTTTCAAAGCACCTTCCAATGCTGTAGGGTATGAATATCCTCTACCCAAATAGAAAAAGTCACGAGCATAATTATATCTTTTTGATAAGTCTTTTACTAACTCAACACTCTCCAACGCCTCATCAATGAATTCAGGCACCCTATAAATCTCATTTAAAAGTCCGACATTTTTAGACAACAGTGCTGCGAATAAATAAATTGCGGTTAACTGTGCAACATAGGTTTTTGTTGCCGCCACACTAATTTCAGGACCCGCTTGAGTTTGAATAACATATTTTGCACGTCTAGTAATTGATGATCCCACAACATTAACAACACCTAATGTTTTTGAAGTCTGATTGGCCATGTCTAAAGCTTTAAGAGAATCTGCAGTTTCACCAGACTGTGATATGAATATCACTAATGTTTTGTCATTTAAAGTATTGGCGGAGTATTTGAATTCAGATGCAAGTATAACATCAGTCGGAATGCCTGCAAGAGATTCGATTAAATATTTGCCTGTCAAAGATGCATGATAAGAGGTTCCGCATGCTACAAAACAAATCCTTTGAACATCACCCACATCATCAATGATCTTTTGAATGTTGTCCTTTTGAGTTAATGTGTTTTTAACAGCTATTGCCTGTTCATTAATCTCTTTAATCATGAAGTGATCATAACCTTCTTTTTCAGCCATTTCAGGAGTCCAATCAATGGTGACTATCTCTTTGTTGACCATATTATCAAATTCATCATGAACAACAAAACCTTCTTTATCTAAAATGACTATTTCTCCTTTTTCAGGAAAAATTATATCACGGGTATATTTTAAAATAGCTGGTGAATCAGATGCAAGATAATAACCGTCTTCACCTATTCCAACAATCAATGGTGAGTCTTTACGTGTTGCAACAATTTTATCAGGTTCGTTAACGGATATTGCGGCAATTGCATAAGATCCTTCAATAACATCAATTGTTTTTCTAGCAGCATGTTCCAAATCAAATTTCTCGTTCATGAATTTTTGAATCAAATGTGCAATGACTTCTGTATCGGTGTCTGATTTGAATACATGACCTTCAAGAATTAATTTTTCTTTAATTTCCAAGTAATTTTCAATAATACCATTATGAACAACAGCTACAGTATTGTCTTCATCAACATGAGGGTGTGAATTGAGTTTGGATGGATTTCCATGTGTTGCCCACCTTACATGTGCAATTCCAAAGCTTCCCGGCATGTCTTCAAGATCTAATTTTTTGTCAACTTCTTCTATTTTGCCTTCATCCTTTTTAATATGTATCTTATCTTCAAAAAATGTAGCCAAACCAATGGAATCATATCCCCTATATTCTAATTTGGATATGGACTCAAAAAGAATAGGAGCTACATCATTATCCTCTTTCAATATACATCCTACAATTCCGCACATTTAAATCACCTTTGATAATCGTAAATATCCCTATACAAATTTACAACCTCTCCAATTATCATGATGGCTGGAGTGTTGATTTTTTTATCCGAAATATCCTCTAATGTTCCAAATAAAAGATTTTCATTAGCCAATGTTCCATTTTCAACAACACATACCGGTGTGTCAGCTGAACGATATCTCATGATTTCCGAGGTATTCTCTTTAATATTTCCAATACCCATCAATATTATTAAAGTATCAGCAGTATAATCCCAGTGCACTTGACTTTCAGGTTTTGTTGGATCTTCATGACCTGTTACAATAGTGACTGAGGTTGCTAATGCTCTGTGAGTTACAGGCAGTCCAAGAGAGGTTGGCGCTCCAATAGCGGAAGTTACACCTGGAATTACTTCAAATTTGATATCATGTTCCATTAAAGCCAATATTTCTTCTCCACCTCTTCCAAAGACAAAAGGATCTCCTCCTTTAAGTCTAACAACATTTTCATGAGTCTGGGCCTGCTCGATTATTAACTCATTAATTTGATTTTGAGTTTTGTAATGCTCACCTGCTTTTTTACCCACATAAATTCTTTCAACTGTTTCAGGAGCATGAGCCAATATTTCTTCATTAGCCAAATAATCGTATAAAATAACATCAGCTTTATTTAGAGCTTTTACAGCTTTAAGAGTTATTAAATCAGCATCTCCAGGTCCTGCACCAATCAAATAAACTACCATATAATCACTTTATAAAAATCCTTTAAAGAAGTTCAAACCATCATCTGAACCAAATATTTCCTCACATGCTCTTTCAGGGTGAGGCATCATTGCACAGACAAGACCTGATTCATCGCAGACACTTGTAATAGCTTCCATAGAACCATTAGGGTTTTTACCTTCAAATTGTAAAACGATTTGGTCTTGGTCTTTTAACAAATCAATGTCCTCTGTGTAAAATCTCCCTTCAGCATGTGCAATCGGAAGATCAATAATCTGGTCTTTCTTAAATGCTTTTGTAAATGGAGTCCTATTGGTGGCGACTTTTAATCTAGACCATTCACAATTGAATTTGGGAGTTTCATTTGTAATGAAAATGCCTGGAACAAGTCCAATTTCACCTAAAATCTGTGCACCGTTACATATTCCTAAAACAGGTTTTTCTTCCTTTACCAATTGCCTGATTCCATCAATGATCGGAGTGATAGATGCAATTGCACCTGCCCTTAGGTAATCCCCATATGAAAATCCTCCAGGAATGACAATGCCATCATAGTCTGTTAATTTTTCTTCACTCCACCAGACATATTCAGGTGTGAGACCTGCAAGTTCACATGCTTGTGCCACATCACGGTCACAATTGGTTCCCGGAAATCTGATTACTCCAATTTTCATTTTTACACCTATTTACCGCAAGCGGAGTTTTGTGGAATAACGCTGATTTTATAATTATGAATAACCGGATTACAGAGCAATCTTTCGCACATGTCAGTAGCGTTAGCTCTTATTACCTCCCGGTCTTCCCCTTCCATTTGGAATGTGAGAATTTCCTTAGTCCTTACATTCTTAACATTATAACCTAATAATTCTAAAGATCTCTCAATTGTAGTGGCTTCAGGGTTTAACATGCCACTTTTAAGTGAAATTTTAACTTCAATATCGAATAACATTTAAATCACCTTTTCTTCATCTGTGAGGATTCTATTATATACTTCAATATAAGCATCCATTACTTCATCATCCTTGCCTTTTCTGAACAATTCTTTATCAAGCATGTGCAGGGTTTTACTGTCCCATAATCTGCAACTGTCAGGAGATATTTCATCACCTAAAAGAATGTTTCCATTAACATCCTTACCGAATTCAACCTTAAAATCAACTAGGATAATTCCTGCATCTTCAAAGAATTCAATTAATATTTCATTGATTTTCAAAGCTTCTTCGGTTAAAATATCAATTTCTTCTTGAGTAGCTATTCCTAAGGATTTGATAATGGAATCATTAAGCATCGGGTCATGGTATTCATCTGCTTTAAAGTCCATTTGTAAAATGGGAGGTTCTAATTTAGTGCCATCTTCAAGGGGATATTTTCTAACTAGACTACCAGTTGCGATATTTCTTACAATGACCTCGATTGGAATCATTTCAAGCTTTTTTGCAAGCATGACATTAGGTTCGATTAAGTCGACAAATTGAGTTGCAATGCCATTTTCATCTAAAACTTTAAAGATTTTAGCAGAAATCACAGCATTATAAGCTCCTTTATCATTCATAACCTCTTTTCTCTCACCATCACCAGCAGTCATATCATCTCTAAACTCGATTATGACTTCATCATCTTTATCAGTAGCAAATACGCTTTTTACTTTTCCACTGTTAATTAACTCTTTTTTGTCCATGATATCAACAAAATTATTAAATTACTATAATGTAATTTTAGAAGTTAATATTATATAAAAATAGTTAAAAATAGTGTTATAATTTATTAATCGGAATTTCATCACCTTTATTTTGACCAAACTTCATTCCATTTAAAAGCCCGTTAGGAAGAATAGACATTATAACAACCGGAAACTCCTCGCGCGGTTTGATAAACATCATATGGGTCAAGTCCTGGCGAGTTGTAACTGTTATTTCATAAATATTATCTTTTTTAGTTATATCTCCCTCTAAAAAGACATCGTTGAATGTTTGATTTAAAAGGTAATTAGGGAAAGTTTCCCTAATTTCAAAATGATTTAACAATTCTTCAAAAATCATCATCTCATTCCATGCTTGGAAGTTTACCCTGATCGGAACCATAGGATGAACCTATCAATTTGCCGGAATCAGTATCATACTGTCTAAATCCTCCATCCTTATATGTTACTTCACGATAGTATCCTTCACCATTTTGAGCATTGAATTTAACTTCTTCACTTACAATATCATCAACAATGCTGTCTGAATCATCTGATGAAGAGTTGGAACTTCCAGAAGATGTAACATTACTTACTTTATCTACCACATCATTTACCGCATCTGAATCCGCATCATCAGTACTGATTCCTGCATTCTTAATAAAATAGAATGCGGCTGCACCACCAACGAGCAATATTGCTGCAATGATTGCAATTATTAATAAAATAAAGCCTTTCATATTTTCACCTCATTAAACTTTCAATAGATATTTGAATATAGCTGTTAAAATATTTTTCTGTTGCACTTATATATTATAAAAATGTTACTATTAATCATGAATATAAAAAACACCGTTATCCTCATTATATTTTTACTTTCAGTATTAGGGTTGATACTGGGAGTATACTACACAGAAGAGGCCGGCAATGCTGATTCTCATGAAAATAATTATGAAAGGATTTATGACGAAAAAAATGGTGTTGAAACCGTTACCCTAGAAAAAAAAGAAAAAAATGAGTTAAGCAAATATTTTACTTAAACTCTCTCTTTAGCATTATCCCATTCAGGATTACGTGCCGGAAGAATTGTGAACATTAAACTTGCTATTACCAATATCAACGCTGAAATAATCGTGAAATTTAATTGGTCGATAGAACCGTTATTAAATACGTCAATCATTCCACCAATCCAAATAACAGCTATGAAAACTGGAAGAATATATTTAACAATCACTAACCACCATTTACCAAGTTTAATTGTTTTGCTGTGTGAATTTAAAAAGTCAATTAGTTTTTCGGCTTTGAATATCCAAGCAAATATGATACATTCAGCAACTACACCCAACAACAATGCAATTTGGTTAATAAATGTATCTACAAATCCAAGAAGAGATCCACCATATCCAGTAGCATAAAGCATAGACACTGCTGCACCAACAACAATCAATACTGTCATTGTTTTTCCTCTTGAAAGACCGAACTTATTCTGAATTGAAAAAGACAACGGCTCAATAGTAGATAAAATACTTGTAAGGCCCGCCAGATAAACTGTTAAGAAGAACAGTGGACCTAAAATAAATGCCCAATTGCCCAGTACATTAAATACTGTAGGATATGCAATAAATACAAGTCCAGTTCCCTGAGTTACAAGGTCAGCTACTGCTGTACCGGATTGCAAAGACATATAACCTAAAATTGAGAAAACACCCAATGCTGCAAAGTTTTCAAACAAAGAATTTGCAAGAACAATTGAAATAGTGTTTGTAACCAAATCAGAATCGTCTTTAGTATAACTTGCAAATGTAAATGCAATCGACATTCCCAAACTCAACGAAAAAACAATCTGACCAAATGCAGCCATCCAAATTTCAAAATGTGTAAGTAAAGACCAATCAGGATTAAATAGCTCAGATAGACCAATTGAAGCACCAGGCAAAGTCAGTGAAAATCCAACAATGATTACCATTATAATAAATAATAAAGGCACTAAAACTTTGGATACCTTTCCAAGACCCGCTTCTAAGTCCCTATGTGAAATAAACCAAATAATTACCCAACCAGCAAGCATTGCAACTGCAACTAATGGAACGAACTGTAATAATCCTAAATAAGAGTCGCTAGATTGTAGAACAGAAGTTATGAAATAAGAATTAGGATCTGCTCCCCAACCCTTAAAGAAACTTAAAATAATGTAAATTCCATCCCAACCTAAAATAGCTGAGTAATAAATCATAATCATAAAAACCGCAACTGGTAAAAACCAGCCAATATACTCACATTTAGAGTTAATCTTCTTTACCGCCTTTGCAAAAGAAGACTTGAAATTATATCCTACACCATACTCTAAAATTAAAAATGGAATACCCATTAAAAGGATAGCTACAATATACGGAATGTAAAATGCACCACCCCCATTTGAATAAAGTACATAAGGATACCTCCAAATGTTTCCAAGACCAACTGCAGAACCTATCATTGCAAGTATGAATGACATGTTACTGCCCCATTCGTTTTTGTCTGCCATAATTCTATATTCCTATAAATTATATTAAACAGTATGTAATTAAAGTTTTAAATATCTTTAGTTTCATTTAGAATTTAAATTATGTTTAAACGAACATTTGAATAAACACATTAAATTAAATTTATAAAAAAAATTTTAAAACGAAATTTAAATTTTTGACTGATTTTTAATATACTGTATAAAATATATTATGAAGAAAAGTAACAACTGCAATTATAGCTATTAAATAATTTCGTATAAGAGCTTATGCAATAACAAACAATAAATGATCTAGGAATATTTTATAACTGATTGTGAAGCAAATAGTGAAAGTAGCAGTTCAACACAATGCAGCAATTATGGAAAAGCAACATTAAATGTTCAACTGAATCCAATGCAAAAATAGCATTGAATTAACCAATGTTATCTAACTTGGACAAGTGGTTGAAATAGACCCCTGAAGCGAATATCTTGATTTATGTGGAGCATTTATCTATCAAAATATGAGTGGAAATGCTGATGTTGGAACTTCTACATCCATCAAACAAACTTCAAGCTCCCAATAGCTGAAGATTCTCCAGCTACAGCATCGCATCATTCCCATAATCAACACTGATCATACAATTAATTTAGACAGTACGGAATTAAGTTTTGGCAGTTCTTAGAATATTACAGTCAAAATCAATGATGAATCCCATATAATGGATATGAAAGATTAGTTCTTTCCTAATTTTATTTTTTTAAGTTTATCCTTCAATCCAATCTTTTGCTTTTGAAACATCCCTCGTGAAGCGTGTTCCTTTTGCAAAGTCAAGTCCAGAGTAAGTTGCTTGTAAATCACTTACACATTTATCAATACCAGAACCTCCGGAAGTGTAAAATGCCTTGATTGTTTTTCCAGATAAATCTACACTTTCAATGAATGTATTGATGATTGCAGGTGCTTTATACCACCATACAGGAAATCCGATAACAACAGTATCATATCCACTCACATCACAAGTTTCAACAATTGGAGGTCTGAATGATTTATCGTTCATTTCAATTGTTGATCTTGAGTCTTTATTGGTATAATCTAAGTCTGCAACAATATAAAACTCTTCAGGCACTATCTCGAATACATCATATCCATTTTCATTAGCTATTTTCTCAGCTACATTTTTGGTAACTCCACTAGCTGAAAAATAAGCAACTAATACATTACTTATAATTATCACCTAATAAAAAAAATAATCTCTCATATTATATAATTGTTTACATTCACAATAATAAAATTCATGGAAAAGAGTAAATCTAAAAAGATAACCTTGTAGAACCCCTTATCTTAAATAATTTGATTTTTATGCAAATAAAGGATTATATAAATAAAACAAACTAAAAATTCGATATTCACCTGGATTTTTAAAAATCCTTTCTTAATTTTATCTAAAAAAAAATATGTCAATACTGAATGTTTTCCGTTGAATTATTAAAAACAAACATAAGTTATGAAAACTAACGTTAGTCCATATTTATTTAAAGTAGGTCATCGAAAAATTGTATAGTAACTATTTTTTGGTTAGTTAGGTACTACAAAATTTCACGTTGCAAGTAAGGATATTTTTAAAAATTTACTTACAAATAGTTATTATAAAAATCTTTTAAATTATTTTTATCATCTTCAGATAAGTCATGCCAACGAATATCCTGTATAGCTCCTTCCAATGCCATTAATCTATTTATACATGCACTTTCATCTATCCCTTTAATTTTTAACCATGCTTCTTTACTGCCAATATCAATCAAGTCATCGACAGTGTTTATTCCAACTTCATTTAATTGTCCCGCTAATACTTTACCAATATTCGGAAGTTTAGACAGTTCACCCATTTCAATACCTCCAATAATTATCTCTTTAAGAAATTTAGCATTTTTAAGATTTATAGTTATGGTTTGCAAAATTAATGTCAATACTGAATGTTTTCAATGCAATTATTCAGAAATTACTAGAGCTAAAAGAAAAATAATAATTATCGGAAATAAAAATGCCTAAAAACAAACCATTATGTATTAATTCAATTAGTGGAAAATGAAAAATTAATACAATAATGGACATATAATGCTTTTTAATTAATATGGTTTTGGAATAACTGTTTTAATACCGTTTAAATATTTAACATAAGCATCAATACCATATACTTCCTTTATACTCTCACTATTAATAGTATCTTCACCACCACAACTAAAAACCTTCCCATCTTTTAGTAAAATAAATTTATTAGAATATCTTAGTGCTAAGTTTATATCATGTAAAACAATTATTGGAGTTATTTTTTTATCTTTTGCAATTGTTTTAAGTAAATTCATTACCTCATATTGATTTTTCAAATCTAAATCACTTGTAGGTTCGTCGAGAAGAAGAATTTTAGGGTCTTGAACAAGTGCACGAGCCAAAACAACTTTTTGTAATTCCCCACCACTAAGATTATTAATATATCTTAGTGCATAAGATTCTATATTTAACAGCTTCATTATATTTTTTGTTAGTTTTATATCACTTTCAGAAACATTCCATGTTATATATGGCCTTCTTCCTAGCAATATAGCATCAAAAACTGTTGATCTTTCAATGGGAACTTTTTGAGGAACATAAGCGATTTTTTGTGCTAGTTCTGAATTATCCATGCTCACAATATCTTCATCATTTAATAAAATAGAACCTTTTTTATAGTTTAATATTTTATTTATGCATTTTAAAAGTGTAGATTTCCCAGAACCATTAACCCCTAAAATAGAAACAAAATCGCCCTCTTCAACTGTAAAATTTATTCCACTTAGTACTTCAATATCCTTGTAAGAAAAAAATACATCATTAACTGATAAAATCATAAAATCACCTAATACCTCATTTTTATAATTATATAAAGAAACATAGGACCGCCCATAAATGCAGTTATTATACCGACAGGAAGAATGATTGGCGCCAGAATTGACTTAGCCAATGTGTCTGAAATTAGTAAAATCAAAGCTCCCAACAATCCAGATGCCGGGATTAAAAATCTATGGTCATTACCAAGAATTCTTCTCATAATATGTGGAGCTATTAATCCTACAAATCCAATTACTCCTAAAAAAGCAACAGTTAAAGCTGCCGTGAATGATGACAATAATAAAGCAGTTAAACGAATTTTTTCAGTATTTAATCCAAAACTTTTAGCTGTAACTTCACCTGCAGAAAGACTATTATAATCCCAAGAATGATAAATAAAATAGGAAATTGATGGAATAAGTATTATTAACATAATCCAAAAATCATTCCAAACAGCTCTGCTTACATCACCGAATGTCCAAAATATAGTTGCAGCAATTTGAGTATCACTTGCAAAATACTGTAAAAACATAGTTCCTGCTGAAAATAATGCACTCATTGCAACTCCTGCAAGTATCATTACTTCCGGAGTCAAATTCCGAATTTTTGAAATTATAATTATTGCAATTACACCAATTAAAGCACCTATAAACGCGAAAAAAACAGTTAGGTAAGGATTATTCAGTATTACTGCATCTGCTTGGGAACTATATAATGTTCCAGCACCTAAAACAATTATGGAAAATGAAGCTCCAAAAGCAGCACCCTGAGAAATGCCCATTGTATAAGGACTTGCAAGAGGATTTCTAAGTACACATTGCAGTATTGTACCTTCAACCCCCATAAAAATCCCTGCAACTATCGCAACGACAATTCTTGATATCCGAATATTCCAAATTATTGATGAATCTTTAGTTTCTAAAAAAATAGATAATAATATTTCTTTAAAACTTAAATTAGTAGCTCCTACTTTTATTGAACATAAAGCTGTTATTGCCAATAATATAGATAAAATTAAAATAATTATAAGTTTTCTATTTATATACTCTTGATATGTTTTAGTGCTTGACTTCAACTATCTCACTTTTTTTGCAATTATGATTTTATCTTCTGCTGTTGTTCCAAAAGAAGCATTATGATGATTAATCGGAAATATATCTAAAATTTCAAATCCAAGATCTTCTAAATTCTTTAAATATGACTCATAAGACAAATCATTTTTAAAGGTGTATCTTATTTTTCCTTTATTTGACATGTTAAAATTAGTGAAATTCCATTCTAAATTATTTAAAATATCATCTAAATTCAATTCTGTTTTTGTCGGGAAATATTGTTTATTTATAAAAAGTCCATTCATATTTAATGACTCATAAATTTTTTCTGCAATTTTCGCATTTTTTCCACCAGGATTGTAAGAAGAAAATATTACATCATAAGAACCTTTTAAATCATCATCATAGAAATTTCCAGGAATTAAAACTATATCCGAATCATATTTATCACAAAATTTTTTAGTTTCATTTAATACATTTGGAAAGTCAAAAACAAATGCCTTTAAATCGGGATTTAATTTTTTAAATCCAATAGCATACAAACCATGACCCCCTCCAATATCCAATAATGTTTTAGAATCTTTAAACTCATCATATTTTTTAACTATATTTAAAGTTTCTTGCAACTCACCAGACACAGCATCTTCAGCCATTGCTTTAATAATAAATTCAAAAAAGTTTTCATCATATTTTATTTCTTTAGAATACAGGATATTTTCCAAATCATTCCAATATGATAAAGGTTGGTTTAAAGATTCGATAATGGTTTTTCTTTGAAAATATGAATTTGAGTTTAAATAAATATTAGAAATTTCTTTATTTTTGTAATTTCCATTATTTTTTTCTATTAACTCTAATTTTACCAAAGCTTCCAAAATATAATAAATTACATCATGATCAATTGAAAATCTTTTAGAAAGTTCTGAACAGCTATGTTCTTCTTCTAAAATATTAAATAATCCTATATTTAATGATGTTTTAATAATATTAAATACTTTAATTCCTTTAGTTGCAAAATTTAAAATTTTTTCAAATTCCAAAACAGAAACTGAAGGTTCCTCCATAATATCCATAAATACCATCCATAATATTAAATTAAACCGGTACAGCTTCAAATGCCTTATAATGTGAGGTTATATTTCTTGCAGCGTTTTCACCGCCATCTCCGTTGAATTTAATGAATATCTCCTCTGTTTTTTTATCCATATCCACATCTTTAAATTCTTCAGGATATAAAACCTTACCTACATAATAAGAGTTTGAAAACATTTCTTCTTTATTATAGCTGTATAAACAGTAAGTTAATAAATTATGAACTTTTTTATCTTTTATAGCAGACATATGTTTATAATCTGGATTTTTAGAAATATCTTCTCTAATAACCTGATAGCTTGCACCTTCAATAAAAATATAATCTGGATTCCACTTAATTAATTGTTCCTTATCAACTTGGATTGCATGTATAGTTGCATTATCTCCACCAACCCCATTTACAACATTTGTAGTATTTAAATGTGTAAAAGAAGGATAATAAGGATTAGTAGAAGTTATACCATGAACACCGTAAAATGCTTGTCCTGCAACATAAACTGTTTTATCTTTTTTAGCATGCTCGACTCTTTTTTCAAGATCATCTTCAATTTCATCCATATAACCGATTAATTCATTAGCTCTATCTTCTTTACCTAAAATCTTCCCCATCATGATTAATGAGTTTTCATACTTTTCCATTTGTTGTTCTGTTCCAACAGCTCCAACATATGTAACAAATGTTGGAATACCTGTTTTATTTTGAATTAGATTAGCTTGTTCAGGAGTTCCTGCAAATACAACATCCGGTTTTAAACTTGATAATTTTTCATAATCAACAGTGTCAGTTTTTGCATTGCCAATTATTGGTAATTTTATTAATTTTTCATTAGATTTTATGTATGGTAATTCATTACCCCATCCTCCTTTAGAATCAGATTCCATCTGTTCAATTCCTACAATTTTGTCTTCTGCATCAAGATAAACAATCTCTCTTGCAGTACATCCAACACCTACAACATTTTCCACATTATCTGGGACATTAACAGTTCTACCTGCCATATCTTTTATTGTTATCATCCCATTTACGCTTTCATTTGAATTATCACTGTAATTAACTGCAAAAACAGTAATTATAGCTACAATAACAATTACAATACCAATATAAATTTTTTTATCCATATCAACATCACCATATTAAAGGATTAAAGTATTACAAAAATTAATAAAAACAATATAGTAGTAATACAAAAAAATATTTAAATAATACTTCAATATTTAAAAGTATTTAATTCATTAATATTTAAATATTTTTAAAATACTTCATTCGGCTCTTTCAAAAACTTGTGTGATTTTTTTTCTTTTTCATTTTTTTATGTTCCAATAATTTAGTTAGGATGAATCTTGTTAAAAGTTCTTGTTTTATCTTCATTGTTCTTTTTATGTGTTTTGGGAATACTTTTTGGAGGATGTTTTCGATTTTATTGTTTGTTGATGGAATATTTGTGTTTTCAAGGTGGTTTGTTAATTTTTTAAAGTAGGGAATGATGAATTTCCATAGGATTTTGTATTGTGAAGTTGTTTTGAGGGTATTTTTTTATCAATCAATATGTCACGTAGTTTTTTTTTAGCATCATTGAGTGTTTCTGCATCCAATATTTTTATAAATGTCTTGTTTTAATTCTGTTAAGATTTCTTTTTCTTTGTCTGGTAGTTGGTTTTTATTGAAATGGTCTTTAAATTTTTTGTTTATGTTTTGTTTCACGTGGAATTTGCAGAAATGATGTTTTACTTTTAGTTTATCTATTGCTTCTCGATATTCATGTTTTAAGTCATGTTCCTATTGATATTTTCTTTTGATTTCTTAGTGATTCGTTTAAGAATTGATAAATGGTCTTGGAATCTTCTGATTCGACTAATTTGACTGAAACTAAAGTATTCAGTTTAACGTCGAATAATGCTAAAAATATAATATCCAAATTCCATTAATTTTGACCCAAAGACTGTCGAATAGGTAATAACCGGAATAAGTCCAATTTGGATAGTTAAATTGATAATTTGAGTTTAATAATATGTTTTTCTATGCTTTGATGTGAGATTTCGATGTTGTGTTGATTTTTTAAGTCAAATCGTATTTTGTGGAGCCCTGCACCATAAAATTTGATATAAATTTTCAATACAATCAACAACCGGTAATGTAATATTAGAATTAGGATAAACAAGTGAGGATAAAATCAGTATAAAAAAAACTTTGCCGCATTTTTTTGCATTTATATTTTTGAATAGTGCACATTTGTTCTCCAATTCTTAAAAAAAGATTAGTTTCCTTTCGTAAGTTCCATTTTTAACAGCATCTTTTGATTTACAACTTGGATAAAATACTAATTCTATTTTTCAAAAATAAGTTTTTCCTCTTTTTTTCCAGTCTAATATAGATTATCAGCAATATTTTTCACAACCAAATCGAGAAAGATCATCATATTGGCGGAATTCAGAAAAAACTCTGGAATAAAATCGGAAAGTTTATATTCTTTTAACTCCATACATTCATATGGAGCTTTAATATTGTTATTGGACATATTAATATTTAAGTTCCACCTTATATATTAATTTTACTACTTTTAAATTAAAAATAAAGAAAAAATTAAACGAAAAAATTTCGTGGCTCAAAAAATAGTAAAAATTCAAATCACACAAGTTTTTGAAAGAGACTGACCTTGTTGAAATCCTAATTTAAAATTTTCACTACTCTGTCGATGTTGTAAACTGCTGTTTTGAGTCTTGTTTCTTTGTTTTGTTGTCTTGTTTTTTTGCTTTTGTTTGTTCCTGAGAATTTTCTTTTAATTACGCTGAATACGCTTTCTACGTTGTTTCTTCCTGAATATATTTTTTTATCGAAGGTTTTTATGCTTAGTCTTATGTACCATCCGTGTTTGAAGTTGGATTTGAGTGGTATTTGGTCTGATGCTTTTATTTCTTCGTTTATGCATTCTCTTATTTTGTTGTCATCGTAAGCTTTGTCTGCTATTATGTATTTGATATTATATTTTTTTAAGCTTCTTATTGATGCTATTTCGAATTTTGTATCGTGTTTTGGGCCTTTTAGTGCTTGTGAGTAAAGGATTATTCTTGTATCTACTTCAATTGCAATATGGCATTTTGTGTAGCTTTTTCGTTTTTTGCCCCTTATTTGTGCATAATATTTGTCTGTGTAGTCATTGGTGAATCCTGTACCATCAAGAGCAAGTGTTGTGGGTTTAATTTCTAAATGTTGAATTATTTGTTCTGTTATTCTTTCAAACATGTTTGTTGGCATTCTTTTAAAGAATTTCTGTATTGTTGAGTAATCTGGAGCCTTTTTAATCTTGAGATATTTTCTTAATGCGTCTGAAAAGGATATAAAATCCATTATTTAGCGATAAGTTATTTTTAAGTAAATCTTTAAAGCAATGATTGTGAATAATGCTGGTTGAGAGTATAATTTCTTAGAATATTTGCACGAATATTTGTTTAAAACAATTTTAGCATAACTATAACAATATTCAATGAATTTTATCAATTCATTATGCTTAATATCACTTTTACATGCGTTTTTATATTTTTTGAAAAATTTTTTTGTCTGCTTTTTAAAGCAAAAATCCAAAAGACTTTTATGCTCTGAAAACCTAAGTATACTTGGAGAATGTGTATTTTTCTGATTCATAATAATATATATTCTACATTTAACTATAAATAACTTACTAATGTTTATTTTTAAAAAATACTCAGTAATATTTCAAGTATAAAAAAATAAAAAGAATTATATGCTAAAACAAGAAAAACACGAATTTAACATCATAAAAAACAAAGTCGATGTGAAATTTCAAGTGTAAAATATAGGATTTCAACAAAGTCTATTTTATTCCAGTACTATCAAGTTAAGGTTTTCAGATTTTTAAAATCCCTGGCTTTTGCTTGTTTTACAATTTTTATTCCAATTTTTATCTTTATCTCTTTCTGCATTTATTTGTGCAAGTATTTTCGTTGCTACAAGTTCTTTTGAGCCGATTTCCATTATTTCTTTTATTACTTGTTGTATTTCGTCTTGGTTGTTTGTTAGGAGTCTTGGTAGTTGGTCTTTGATTTCTCCGATGAGTGTGTTGATATTGGAGTGGTATTTGTAGGCGTATTTTGCTGTTTCTTTTGGTTTTCTTGTTATTTTTTTAGTTCTGCATAGTTTTTTATTCCTATTAGTAGGTTTAGTAGGAATATGTGGCTGTAGAAGTCTTGTTCTATTATGGTTAGTCTTCTTCCACTGAATTTTTCAATGTATAATTTGTTTTTTTTAAACATGTCATAATCGGTTTCTACTTTCCATCTTTCACCATTATTAATATGCTTTAATTCTTCGGATGTTGCGATTTCTTTTGGTAAAATTGGTTAAATAGTATTTTCTGTTTCTCCAGTTTTTAATTTTACTTTAATTAATTCTGAACTTGAATACCTTTTTTTGTTTTCGGGTGTTCGCCAAAAGTAATTTTTTTAATGCAAATTTTTCTTTGTTTTTGAATTGAAGTAGTTTTAATCAGTTTCAAAAATTAATTTTAGATTTTTGGCGGACACCCTTTCTTGCAATTTTTTTTAGTTCTTCGTCGTGGAAATTTTTTTTATTTTTGCATTATTACAAGCTTATATCCTAATATTATCATGATTTTTTTCTCCATGCCCATTTTTTTGTTGTCTTTTTTTTGAATGTAGAGTGTTGGCAGAAATTATTGAGATTTAAATATTATTTAATTTTTAACCTATTTTCCTATTTTTATTAAACTTTGTTCAATTTTAATTCGTGAAAATTTTTTTCCATAAATTCATACTTTTTTTTATATTGGCCTTGTAATTATGGGTATTTTAATCTAATTATTTGTAAAAATTATTAATATTTAATTTTAATATTTTATTACTTATTATTCTAGCTATAAGTTATTTAAATCTATTTATATTAGAAATAACTAATATATAATTAGTTATAGTTAATTCTATAATTGTTTAATTTAATATAGGAGTTTTTGATTGATATGATTTTGGATAACTATATTTTGAGCGAAAAAAGTAGGGAAATTGAAGAAATGGAAGATGAATTTCAACTTATGTATCTTGCATCAACAATCGTTGATGGTGCGTTTAATTTCTTTAAAATCAAACGAAAAATTTCCAATGTTGGAAAACCACCTTTTGACCTCAAAGATATGATAAAACTAATTTTTTATGGATATATTAATAAAATAACAAGCACTGTGGAGTTAGCTTATAATGCAAAGTACAATTATTTGTATAATTTAATTTCACATTTTATAGAACCAAGTGACAGAACAATACGAGATTATTGTAAGTATTTTTCAACAAATTTACCAATTAATTATGAGTTTTATTCTGATTGTGGCAAATAGAATTGGATTAACTGATTTTGAACATATTGCAATTGATGGAACAATAAAAAAAATGCTTACAATTCTTCATTCAATATAATCAAAGAAAAAAGATATTATTTTATTAATAAAGCATTATTTGGTCGAAGAATTAACAAAAGATGAAATTAAAAAGCTTAGAAGAACCGTACGAAAATTTTTAGATGATAAATCAAAATCAGATAAAGAAAAAGTTGAAATTCTTTTTTTATTGGTGGCAGTTGTTGGACTATTCTGGACAGGTATCGTTAGCTTTGAATGATCATGATGCTCGACTGATGAAAGTTAAAGATAATGGACAAAAGTATCCTAAATTTTCATTTAATATTCAATTGGGAACTGATACGAAATCGAAGTTAATATGTGGAGTTAATGCAGTTCAAAATCCTACGGATCATTATCAAATTCCTGCATTAATGAATCAAATCCTCGTTAATCTAAAATTACAACCCACAAAAATTAGCGCGGATACAATCTATTCAACACTAGCAAATTTACAATATCTCGAGGAATTAGGTATAACTGCTTTAATTCCAACAAAACAGTAAAATAGAGAGAATTCAGGTAATCTACCTGACAATCCATTTGCTATAGATTATTTTGTTTTTGATGAATATAAAAATGTTTTTATTTGTCCCAATAATGAAGAATTAACTCTTGATGGAGCATATCCTGCCCCACAAAAAAAAGGAGGAGGAAATAAAATCAAATTAGTCTATTCAAACTACCTAGCCTGCAAAAATTACAAATATAAAGTGAAATGCTATACAACCAACCATAGAGCAATAACAAGGTACGTCCACGAAGTTACATACAAAGTTGAAAGATTAATGTCTACTAAAGATAGAATAAAAGACTATAAATTACGTTCAAAGACTGTAGAAGCACATAACGGAACTTTCAAAAGAATTTACAACTATGATTATCTTCCAATAGTTGGTTTAAAAAGAGTACAAAACCAAATGTTCACAATCGTAGCATCATACAACCTAATAAGATTGTTTAATCTTATTAAAGAGAATAAAATGGATTTACATTCAGTCATTAGTGCAATAAAGTTCATATCACTAACTTAAAAAAATATTGAAAAAAGCTAAAGGATAAAATGAAAAATGTTCAAAATCTAATAATTTCTGCCAACACTCATGTACTTGTTTTTCCACGGATTAAATAGTATGAATTCAAATGTTTTTCTGTTTTTAACATGATTTCTGTGGAATATATAGTAATCTATCAATAGCATGTGATTACTATATATTCATATTAATTTTGTTTTTTTTTACATCATCTAAGTGTCTTAATGCTAAATGTTATTTCATTTACGGTTTGATTTTTCAATTATTGATTGATATTACAAAGTCCATTTTTGTATCGACTGTGCAAGAGATTCTTGCATTTGCAGCAAATGTTTCAACTTCATTATTTGGTGGAACTCCCATTTCTTCACGTGCTTGTGGATGATCAGGAATTTCAACATAGGATCCATCTGTTGCCAAAAAAACATGAAAATCCTTTAAAAGTTTCCATTTCTTCTAGTATTTACTGAATGTTTTCTCCTGAATTATTCAAAACAAATAACAGATGACGCAAATAAAATTAATATTGTTGAAAATTCTGTAAGAGGTGAAGTAAGTACTAAAGGAACCTTTGAAACCAGAAGAAAAAGAATTTATGGAACTACAAATGGTTATCAAATCGTAGAGTTATTAGGTTCTGAGGTATCATCACGCCAAGCAGGTAAAAGTGGTATTATAATATTTGGAAATAAATTTGCAAAACAAAAAGCTGAAACTTTAATTAATAGATACTGGAAATCTTCTCAAAATTTAAAATACATAGGTGAAATTTTTGGAAATATTTTAGAAGAAATTTCTCAAAAAACACCATCAATTGGTCGACATTTTGATGTGTTAATTAAAAGCCCAAATTTTGATGAAAATGAAGCTCAAAACATCTAATGTCACAGTAGATCACGATATCAAAGTTTTAACTAAATTTAGAAAAAAATTAACCGAAGAACTAATTCAACAAAATTTAGCTATTGAAATGGCAAGTAATATTATTAATAAAGGTGAAATTGGAAAAGTTGTCTTAATAGACGGAAATATGATTCAAGTTGAACTTAATGATAAAACACGAGCAATGAATGGTGATTGGAAACAATTAGCAGGTCCTAGTGAAAATGTTTTAATGTTTAGTGATAATGATGATAAACTTGGAGATAAAGTTATAATTGATAATGAAATTTTATGTCTTAAAAAAAATAAATCTCCTTTAAGTTGTGATATAATTTTATGCTCGTTGTAGGAGGTTTAAATGAAACTTACATTTTTAGGCAGTGGGGGGGTGGAAGATTTTCTGCTATCTCTCAGCGTAGAATGACTGGTGGGTTTAGAATTGATAATTTAGCTGGTAAAAATTATCATGTTGATTCAGGTCCAAGAGCTCTTATTAGAACTTATCAATTTGGATTAGATCCTAGAAATATTAATGGAGTTTTTGTTTCTCATGCACACACAGACCATTATAATGATGCAGAAATCCTCATTGAAGCCATAACTAAAGGAATGACTAAAAGAACAGGAACTATTGTTGGAAGTCCTAGTGTTCTTGGAGGATATCAAAAATGGGGTTCTTGCATATCTAAATATCATCAAAGCATGTCTGATAAACTTATTTTAAAACCTGATGAAGTAAATAAATTAGATGGATTTACTATAAATGTACTAAAACACGCCATGGAGACCTTGCAGGTGTTGGCTTTCAAATTGATTATAAAGGATTTAAAATATCTTATACATCAGATACTGCTTATTTTGATGAATTATCTGATTATCATAAAGGTTCAGATATTTTAATCACTAGTGTTTTAAGACCAGGCATTAAATCAATTAATGGCCATATATGCACACTAAATTTCATTGATTTAATAAATGAAGTAAAACCCAAAGTAGCTATTATGACACATTTGGGCCTTAAAATGTTAGCATTGAATCCAGTAACTGAAGCTAAAAAAGTTAATAAAGAAACAGGCGTTAAAACATTAGCTGCATTTGATGGAATGTCTTTAAATACTAATTATAATAATCCAAGAAAACTTAAAATGACTTCTCTTAAAGATGTTAATTCTAATGCTCATGGTAGTAATAAAACATTATTTAAAAATGAGTGAAAAAACACATTTCAAGCAGTAATAGATAATAGGGAATTTGATGAGTTAAAAATTGGAAAAACCATAAGTAAATAGATTTTCTATTATATTGACTTATTAAAATCTAAATTTGTTGGATGTATAAAACCAGAGCGAATCATATGATCTGCAAGGACAATGGCTGTTGAAGATTCAACTACAATACACACTCTTGGGCAAATACAAGGGTCATGTCTTCCTTTTATCTCTATTTTTTTATTTTCCATTGAATCAAAATCAATCGAATTTTGACATTTAGAGATAGATATAGGTTTAATAGCTATTTTTGATATTATTGGCATTCCATTACTCATTCCACCAATTATTCCACCAGAATTATTAGATTTAATATTTATTTTATCATTAACTATTTCATATTCGTCGTTAATTTCACTTGCACAATGATTAGCTACATCAAATCCACAACCAATCTCAACACCTTTAACAGATCCAATATTCATTAAAATTCTTGATAAATCTCCATCAAGTCTTCTAAATATAGGTTCTCCTAATCCCACAAGAACACCACAGGCAATAGTTTTAACAACACCACCAACTGAATCTCCTTCAGCTTTTTTAGCTAAAATTAACTCTTCCATTTCTTTTGCAGCTTTTAGGTCTCCGCAACGAACAGGATTTTTTTCAACATTCTCTTTTATATTATTAAAATCATTTTCACAACCGATAATATTTCCAACTTGCTTAACATGAGATATTATTTCAATATTTTGTGTTTTTAAGAGTTTTTTAGCCACTGCTCCTCCAATTACATGACCAATAGTTACGCGACCACTTCCAGCATAATCATAATTGCCATATTTCATCATCCAAGCAAAGTCGCCATGGGAAGGGCGAGGTGTCTTTTCAAAATCAGAATAATCTTTTGAGTGATGGTTTTCATTAAAAACAATTCCTGCAATTGGTGTTCCATCTGTTTTCCATTTGAACATACCTGATAAAATATCTACTTTATCAAATTCTTTTCTAGGGGTTGAAACACTATTATTTCCAGGCTTTTTTTTATCAAGTTCTTTTTGAATGTCTCTAACACTTAATTCGAGGTTTGCAGGACAGCCATCAATAATAGCTCCAATAGCTTTTCCATGACTTGATCCAAATGTTGTTATTGAGAAAACTTTTCCAATACGATTTGTCATTTTAATCATCATTAATGAATATGTGATGTTTAAATGGTGATGTTTTTAATTTTTTCTACATATTATAAGCATCGTAAGCTGCATATAGTGCATATATTAAATATATAATACTTCCAATTGATCCTAAACCGTAGTTTAACACAGCACACAATATAATTGCAACTACAAACATTATTGCTCCTTTTTTAGTTTCTCCTTGAATTATTTGACCAATTCCAGGTAAGAAAAAGGAAATAATTGCAGCAACTATTGAACTAACCATTGTACGTACCTCCATTAAGTTAATTAATAGTTCTTTTGTAATTAATCTAATATAAATCTTTATATTTTATGACCTTGGGCTCTTTCAAAAACTTGTGTGATTTTTTTCTTTTTCATTTTTTATGTTCCAATAATTTAGTTAGGATGAATCTTGTTAAAAGTTCTTGTTTTATCTTCATTGTTCTTTTTATATGTTTTGAAAATACTTTTTGGAGGATGTTTTCGATTTTATTGTTTGTTGATGGAATATTTGTGTTTTCAAGGTGGTTTGTTAATTTTTTAAAGTTGGGAATGATGAATTTCCATAGTATTTTGTATTGTGAAGTTGTTTGGAGGGTATTTTTTTATCAATTAACATGTCACGTAGTTTTTTTAGCATCATTGAGTGTTTCTGCATCCAATATTTTTATAAATGTCTTGTTTTAATTCTGTTAAGATTTCTTTTTCTTCATCTGTTAGTTGGTTTTTATTAAAATAGTCTTTAAATCTTTTGTTTATGTTTTGTTTCACGTGAAATTTGCAGAAATGATGTTTTACTTTTAGTTTATCTATTGCTTCTCGATATTCATGTTTTAAGTCATGTTCATATTGATATTTTCTTTTGATTTCTTAGTGATTCGTTTAAGAATTGATAAATGGTCTTGGAATCTTCTGATTCGACTAATTTGACTGAAACTAAAGTATTCAGTTTAACGTCGAATAATGCTAAAAATATAATATCCAAATCCCATTAATTTTAACCCAAAGACTGTCGAATAAATAATAAACCTTAAATAAGTCCAATTTTGATAGTTAAATTGATAATTTGAGTTTAATAATATGTTTTCTATGCTTTGATGTGAGATTTCGATGTTGTGTTGATTTTTTAAGTCAAATCGTATTTTGTGGGAGCCCTGCACCATAAAATTTGATATAAATTTTCAATACACTCAATAACAGGCAATGTAATATTAGAATTAGGATAAACAAGTGAAGATAAAATCAGTATATAAAAAAACTTTGCCGCATTTTTTTGCATTTATATTTTTGAATAGTACAAATTTGTTCTCCAATTCTTAAAAAAAGATTAGTTTCCTTTCGTAAGTTCCATTTTTAACAGCATCTTTTGATTTACAACTTGGATAAAATACTAATTCTATTTTTCAAAAATAAGTTTTTTCCTCTTTTTTTCCAGTCTAATATAGATTATCAGCAATATTTTTCACAACCAAATCGAGAAAGATCATCATATTGGCGGAATTCAGAAAAAACTCTGGAATAAAATCGGAAAGTTTATATTCTTTTAACTCCATACATTCATATGAAGCTTTAATATTCTTATTAGACATATTAATATTTAAGTTCCACCTTATATATTAATTTTACTACTTTTAAATTAAAAATAAAGAAAAAATAGAACGAAAAAATTTCGTGGCTCAAAAAATAGTAAAAATTCAAATCACACAAGTTTTTGAAAGAGACCTTCATTCCTAGAAACTTCAGATGAAACCTTTTATTAAACTTGTAGAAACACTCATTTTAAATACTTGGATTCTTCTGTAAATAAATGATTATCTGAATAAAACAAGTTAAAAATCAATATTCATCTAAAAATTTTAACATGGTTTCTACAAGGTTGAAAAATAACAATGACAAATAATATTAAACACTTAAAACATAGTATATCACATTATTAAATTAATGAAGGTAATGAAATATGTCAAAACCTGTTGTTGCAATAACAAGACCAAAAGACAGAGCTCAAAAAGCCTGCGAAATTGTTGAAAGATTAGGTGGTGAGGCAATTCTTGCTCCAACACTTGATTTAAAACCGGTGAACACACGATCCCTAAAAGATTTTGTTGCAAAAAAAGATGAATTTGATTGGATTGTATTTACTTCACCAACAACAATAGTTTCACTCAACAAGTTCTACCCGGATTTTATCAAATCCATAACTTGCAAATTGGCAGCCATTGGAAATAAAACCGGAAAACTACTTGAAAAACAAGGTTTAACTATTGATTTAATACCTGCTGACTTTACCGCAGAAGGCCTTATTGACGAGTTTAAAAAACATGGAATAACCGGCAAAGTTATTGGAATTCCAAGAACTGCATCAGCAAGGCCGGTTTTACCTGAAGAGCTGGAAAAACTTGGAAATGAAGTTATTTTAGCTGAAGCATATAAATCCCTATTTCCAATGGACAGTAAAGCAGTCAAGGATTTGATTTCAAAAATCGAAAATAAAAAAATCGATGCAATAACATTTACAAGTCCATTGACTGTTGAGAATTTCTTTGAAATCGTTGAAGATAAGGAAAAAATAGCCAAATTTTTGTCTGACAATTTAATAACCGTTTCAATTGGTCCGATTACAGCAAAAGTTTTAGAAAAATATAATGTTGCCTACATTTACCCCGACACATACACAGTTCCGGATATGATGGAATTATTATTCGAAAAATTAAAGGAGCAATGAAGAATGGATGATTACAAATATGTGATTGTTGGTGCTGGACTTTCTGGTTTAACACTTGCTGAGAGAATTGCAAATGAATTAGACGAACAGGTATTAGTCATTGAAAAAAGAAACCATATTGGAGGCAACGTATATGATTTCTACAAAGACGACATTCTAATTCAAAAATACGGCCCCCACATTTACCATACCAATCATAAAGACGTTCATGATTATTTATCACAATTTACCAAATGGATAGACTACGAACACAAGGTTTTAAGCTATGTTGATGGAAAACTAGTTCCAATGCCCATTTGCATAGATACATTAAATGCACTTTACGACCTTGATTTGGATGAAGAATCTATGAAAAAATGGATTGACGAACATAAAGAAGATATTGATGAGATAAAATCCTCACAGGATGTTGTCTTAAAAAATGCCGGTCGTGACATTTATGAAAAACTATTTAAAAACTACACTGAAAAGCAATGGGGAACATCTGCCGCCAATTTAAGTCCAAGTGTTATTTCAAGGATTCCTTTTAGATTTAATCATGACACACGATATTTTGAAGATACCTATCAGGGAATGCCAAAGGAAGGATTTACCCAAATGTGTAAAAACATGATTAAATCAGATGAAATCCATGTTGGCCTAAACTCAGACTATAAAGATTATATCCACAAGATCAATTACAGCACCTTAATCTATACCGGCCCAATTGATTACTTTTATGATTACAAATATGGAGAATTATTATATCGCTGCTTAAACTTCGTATATGATATACTGGACCAAGATTCTTATCAGGAAACAGGCGTTGTTAACTATCCAAACGATCCCTACTTTACAAGGATTACTGAATTTAAAAAGCTAACTCAACAAAAGGTTGATGGGAAAACAGCCATTATGAAAGAATATCCCGGATTTAACGGTGAGAAATGTTACCCTTATCCTACAAAAGAGTATTTGGACAAGTTTAAATTATACGAAGCGGAAATGGAAAAAGAAGAAAATGTGATTTTTGCAGGTAGACTTGCAAAATATAAATATTATAATATGGATTTAGTGGTTAAAGATGCACTAGATCTCTTTGAAAATCAAATTAAATAGGTGAAAATATGATAACTGTTTGGCCACAATATTTAAATAAGAATTTAACCCTTAAAGAAGGTCGAAAAATCGCCAAAGTAGATGCTGTAAAAGAACCTACACTCAATGACATCGAAAGAGCATTGAAAAGACTTGGATTAACCCACACTATTCAAAAAGAGTTTTCATATCCTGGAAAATGGTATGAAAAATCTGGAAGAGCCCTTGTTGAATGGGACAAAACCAAACTGGAACTTATTCGTGAAGTTAGTTTAGAGATTAAAAAAATGAGAAACTGATTATTATGCAAATACCACAATTAATGTCTGAACAGTACAGAGAAGCTAAAAAAATCATCCAATCAAGTGAGGACATTAAAGTTTATTCCCATATTGACTGTGATGGAATTTGTTCAGGCGCAATATTATCAACCATACTAGACAGACTGAACAAGAACCATGAAATTGAATTTGTAAATCTAGACGTGCTGGACAACATTGACTTAGACCATGATTTAACAATATTTTCAGATTTAGGTTCTGGCCAATTAATAGATACAAATGCAAAGAAGAGTCAGAAAATAATTATTCTAGATCACCATCCTCCATTAAGAGACCTGGATTATAAAAACGGTAAAGACTACACTTATCTAGAAATTAATCCTATTCACCATGGAATTGACGGATCATATTATGTTTGTGGAGGAGGATTATGCTATTTCCTTTCAAAAGAATTTGGATATGATGATTTAAGTTGGATTGGAGTCCTATCTGCTATTGGAGATATGCAAAATACTCACAGCGGTCATTTTGAAGGATTGAACAAAATAATTCAGCAAGATGCAATTGATGGAGGATACCTTGAAGTCATTGAAAATGACATTAACATTTATGGAAGGAATACACGTCCGTTATTCGTCGCCCTATCTTATTTCAATGATGTTAAACTCCCCATAACCAACAATACTTCAGAAACAATGGCTATTTTAGAAGAACTTGGCATTGATGAGAAAAATAATAGAAAAACACTGAATGAACTCACAATGGAAGATAAGGGTAAACTTTACCAAAAACTTTCAGGAATGATAGCTAAAGAAGTCCCTGGGAATTATGTTAAATACATCTCACAATTGATTATTGGTGATTCGTACACATTTTTACAAGAATCCAAAGACAGTTTTCTAAGAGATGCTTCTGAATTTTCAACAGCAATGAATGCTTGTGGAAGAAACCATGAAGAAAAAATAGCAATGGAAGTGCTGAAAGGAGATAGAGTTGCAGCTTTAGACGAGCTTGAAGTCGTAAACCGCGACCATAGACACAATTTAGCCCAATCTATTGAACAAGTTGCTGAGGATGCAGACTCAAATATAGTTGAACTTGAAAACCTACAATACTTTGACGGCACAGGCATTAAACCGGAAATAGTTGGTACCATTACTGGAATGATACTGGGATATTGCAATTGGAAAAAGCCAATTATAGGATTTACTCAAACAGATGATGGAGGAATTAAAGTTTCACTTAGATGTTCAAGACTTTTATCATACGATGGAATTCACTTTGGAAATATTATACGTAATATTGCAAGTAAAGTTGGAGGAAGTGGTGGTGGACACTCCATGGCATGTGGTGCATATATACCTTTTGATAAAAAGTCTGAATTTATTAAACAATTCAACAATTCTCTTGAAGGCAAACTAACAAAATAGTATATATATTAGTAAAGATAAAAATAGTAATTAATCAACTTTAATTGAGGAATGAAAAATGATGAGAGCATTTAAAAAAAGAGGTGCGTTAACACATTTCCAAATATTAAGTGAAATTTCAAAACAAGACCCTCATCTCAAACAGAAAGATTTGGCTGAAAAGTTAGGGATCACTGTCCAAGCTGTTTCAGAAAATATTAAAACATTGATGGAATTAGGCTATATAACTTCAAAAGACGGTAGATCCCCATATAAAATTACCCAAGACGGTATTGACAAAGTTAAAAAAGATGCAATTAATTTAAGAAAATATTCGGATTCTGTTTTAGAAACTATGAATCATTATAAAACCATCTGGCCGGCAATAGCAAAAGAAAATCTTGATAAAGATGATATTGTTGGATTATTTATGGAAGATGGAGTTTTATATGCTCATAAAAAAGAAGAAAATGCAACAGGCGTAGTATTGGACGATGCAGAAGAAGGAATGGATGTTGCTTTAACTAATTTAACTGGAATAATTGACATGGGACTTGGTGAAGTTACTGTAATCAATGTTCCTACTATAAAAGATGGAGGATCTAAATCCTGTGATTTTGAACTCATTAAAAACATATATGAAAAAGGAACCAACACTGGTGAAAAAATAGATAGAATTGCCATTGCCGGCACTGTTTCACGTGCTGTTGCTTTAAAACTAGGCATGCCAATATCAATTGAATATGCTGCACCACAAGCAACTGCAAATGCTGCCCGTAAAGGTTTAAATGTCCTTGCAATTTGCGTTGGGGACATGAGCAAGGCATTTACTCGTGAACTTGAAAACCAAAAAATTAAATTTAATATTATTGATGGTGGAAAATAATTAATTTTCCCTAATCATCTTTAATAATGCGGCGGCCATATCAACACCGCTGCATTCCAACTCATTTTTAATTATTTTTAAATATTCATCTAAATTGCCCTCTTCAATCAGTGATTTTGCATTATTTAAAACTCGCTTGTTTTTAATGTATTCAATATCCTGAAAAGTTGGCAATTCTTTTTCTGTTATTTTAATGTTATTGTCCTTTTTAATCTTATTATACCTTTGAATTTCATCTTTTGAAACTAACATGAAAGCTAAACCACTTTTTCCAGCCCTTGCAGTTCTTCCAATACGATGAACATAATCGTCGCTGTTTTGAGGGACATCATAATTGATAACAGCACCAACATCAACAACATCCAAACCACGGGCAGCAACATCAGTTGCAACCAATATATTAATGTTGCCGTTTCTAAATTTATTCATAATTTTATCCCTAACCACTTGTTTCATGTCTCCATGAAGGCTATCCACATTGAAATCCTGTTTTCTCAAGTGTTTAGCTACAAAGTCAACACTCTTTTTAGTATTGCAGAAAATCAAAGCCAACCTGACATCATATGATTCAATCAATCTGGTCAATCCATCAAACTTATCTTTGATATTGCATTTAAATGCATATTGAGTTATTTTTGGAATATTTTTCTTTTTATTGGCAATTTTTATAAATTTAGGATTCTTTTGATAGCTTTTGCCAATTCTTATAACATCCTTTGGCATTGTTGCTGAGAAAAGTAAAGTTTGTCTTTGATGAGGAGTACTTTCTAAAATTGTCTCAATATCCTCTCTAAAACCCATATCCAACATTTCATCAGCTTCATCCAAAACAACACTTTCAACACCTATCAAATCAAGATTGCCTCTATCAATATGGTCAATTACACGACCCGGTGTTCCAACAACAATATGAACCCCTTTTTTAAGAACACGTGTTTGCTTGCCGATCGGTTGGCCTCCGTAAACCGCTAAAACTTTAAGTTTCCGGATATTATTTCCAACTTTTGCAATTTCCGATGCCACTTGCATACATAACTCCCTTGTTGGACATAAGATAATGGCCTGAGGCGATCTGTCTGGAATAAATATTTTTGAAAGTATAGGAATTGTAAAAGCTATAGTTTTACCTGAACCAGTTTGTGCCTGACCAGTTACATCAGTTCCTTTTAAAACTTCAGGTATTGACAATTTCTGAATTGGAGTTAGCCTTTCAAACCCCATATCATTTATTGCATCTTTAATTTCATCTGAAATATTTAAATCATCAAAATTCATCAGTATTAGTTATGAAAAACAAGTTATTTAATAATTTAGATTAATTTCGATTGAACAGATTTTTGAGGAAAATCGGATAAATACCCGAATATTTCATCATTATTATTCAAAATACCATGTTCACTTGTTCTTTTTTTAAAAATATTCATTAATTTATTATTATTGGGACTTAACAAATTATAATTATTGTCATATTTTGTGATGTATTTTTCTCTAAGGCTCGGAAAATGTTGATTTAATTTTTCATAAAAATATTTGCGATTTCCCTTTCTTAAAGTAAGTCCCATTTCAAAGCATACCACTCCATGAACATTATTATCAATGCAATAATCTAAAATAGAGTTTATATTTTCCTCAGTATCATTAATGAAAGGCAAAATTGGACATAGCCACACTACTGTTGGAATATCATTATCATTTAAAATTTTTAGGACATCAACACGTCTTGAAGTGTCGCAAACATTTGGCTCTAAAATACGGCACAACTCGTCATCAGAGGTTGTTAAGGTAATTTGAACAACGACTTTGGATTTTTCATTGATTTTTTTGAGCAAATCCAAATCCCTTAAAATCAGGTCCGACTTGGTAATGCATGTAAATCCAAATCCATATCTATCTATCAATTTCAATGCTTTTCTAGTAAATTTAATGTTTTTTTCAAGAGGAATGTATGGATCGCTCATGGAACCGCATCCAATCATGGATTTGGGACGTTTAATCAATTCCTTTTTAAGCAATTCTAGTGAATTTTCTTTAACTTCAATATCCTCAAATAAATGATTCATGCCGTAAATTTCGCTTCTAGAATCACAATATATGCAGCCATGACTACATCCCCTATAAAGATTCATCCCATTTTGACCGGACAATATACTTTTAGAATTTACATAATGCATGAAATTAATTTGAATTTCAATGTTAATTAATTTATACTAAAATTAACAAAAGAATAACTAAACATATAAATTTCCTCATAAGTTGAGTTAACAGCAAGGAGGAAGTGAAGAATGAATAAGAAAACAATATCCATTATCCTATTAATCATATCCATAATGACAACGATAGTGACCGTTGCAAACGTATTTATAGAAGACACAAGCACTCAAGAAAACCAAACTGGAACCTTAACAATAAACAGCAAAACAGTACACTATGAAAAAGTGGGAAAATGTCTTGAAGTTGTTGACGGAAACACGATTCAAGTTTATGGTGTCGGAAGGGTGCAACTAACACAAGTAAAAACACCGGAGGATGAACCGGGATTAAGTCAGGCAAAGAATTTTGTTAGTGACAATTGCCTTGGAAAAACCGTATATCTAAATATTGATGATGAACAGCCAAAAGACAGATATGGCCGCACATTAGCTATTGTATATACTGACAATATGGACATCAATAAAGAATTGCTGGACAATAATCTAGCAAAGGCCACTTATTTTAGTCCAAGTGAGTTTGAAAATGGAGAAGTATAGTCAAACAACCCTATCCAAACCCAAATAGATTTTGTTTTTCTTATATACCTTGTCTAAAATTTCATTCCATTCTTCAACAGTGATATGGCCTTTATTCGGTATTAAATTATCTAGTGATGCTTCAGTAACATTTAAAATATCTGCAAGAACATAAGATAAGGTTCTTCCGGTTAAGGACAATTCATAAGGATCATAACCAGTTACGGCCAAAACCCACACATTGTCCCTTGAAGAGCTATCATATTCCTTCCTGAGTGAATCATACCAGCTGGCTATTTGAGTATCCTCACAACCAATGCATTCACCGATTGAAATATAATAATCCTCACCGCTGAATTCGACAGAACCAATTGCCTTATCAATTTTTTCTCTAAGTTCCGGAGAATCAAGCTCTAAATCATATTCATTATTTGTTATTGTATCGGCCAAATAGTTTTCAAGTTCTTTTTTGTTTTTAAAATAACCTAAAGGTTCCAATCTATCCGGATTATAATCACATAAATCATAAATTAAATCCTCATCGACTTCAACGATTTCATATCCTTCAAGCTTATGAGATTTGTATTCTTTAAAATCTATACAATAATTCTCCAAATCCTCTTTGTTTAAATACCAAAGAACCTGAACTTTTTTAATCATAATACTGTCTCAAATTTATCTGTTATCATTTATCACGATAGTTTTTGTAATGTCGTTGAATAATCTATCAGTATGTAATATTTTACCAATCAGCCAGTCGAAAATTATTGGAATCCAGTAAATTTTAGTTAAATTACGTACAATAGCTTGCGGCCAAGAGATATCCGCACCATTTTTAGATTTAACCTGAAGATACATTATAGACTTGCCAATGCTTGCACCAGCTAATTTTTCACAAAGGACAAAGTAAACAAATATTCCAAAAGGCACCACATAAGGCAGATACTGATAAACCAAATGAACATTTTTCGGTCCCATAATTGAAAATATAAAGAAAGATAAAACCCCCATTAATGCTGAAACCACAATAAAATCAAAAATATATGAAATAACTCTTCTTGTAAACATAGTTGCCATTTTATCACCTTAACAAACTCTAGGAACTGGATCGGCTATTGGTGCTTCAAGAATTCTTTCGCCACCAATCGGAGTATTGACAACAACATAATTCCCTTCAACAACTTCACCAATTATTGCTGCATCCTCACCATATTTTTCGCCTTTAATGGCTTCAAGGACCGCTTCAGCCTTATCTGCTTTAACTCCCATAACTACTTTTCCTTCATTAGCTACTTCAAATGGATCAATGCCTAACATTTCAGATACAGCATGAACTGCCTCTTTTATTGGAATTGCTTCCTGTTCAAGGACAACCCCCACACCTGCCTTTGAAGCCATTTCATTAATGGCGTTTGCAAATCCGCCACGGGTAGGGTCTTTCATTGCTGTAACTCCACCAATCTCTAAAGCTTTTTTAATTATATTCCACATGGGAGCAACATCAGACTTCAACTCAGTTTCAAAACCAAAACCTTCCCTAAATGACATGAGACTCATTCCATGATCCCCCAAACTACCAGTGACAATAATTTTATCGCCAACTTCAAGACCAGAATCACGGACAACTTCACCTTTTTTAGCTATTCCAATGCCTGTAGTGACCATGACAATACCCTCAAGCTTACCCTGAGGCATTACTTTAGTATCGCCAGTTATTACAGCCACATCAACTTCCCGGCAAGCTTCATCTAAAGATTTCATGATTTTATCCAAATCTTCAATAGGAAAACCCTCTTGCATGATAATTGCATTGGAAATGGCTAATGGTTTAGCACCCATTACAGAAACATCGTTTATTGTTCCTGATGCTGAAATCCTACCAATATCTCCACCTGGGAAAAATAACGGATCAATTGTGTGTCCGTCTGTGGTAAAAATAATTTCATAATCTCCAACAGGTATTGATGCACCATCATCTAAGTCATCTAGACTAATTCCACCATTTACACTTTTTTTAGTGATATTATCTAGAACTGTGCCGGCTATTAAATTAGCCATCACTTCTCCGCCAGCACCATGATTCATATTGATTTTATCTTCTGACATTATATCTCCCAATTAAATAATTGACATGGAAATATATGTAAAAACAAGTATATAAATTTAAAAAGATAGTAAAAAAAGAGTATTTAAAGATAAAAATCTTTAAATTAAAATTCCGTTGATAACACCGTCTTGACCAGGTCTAGATGTAACTTTAGCATTGCCTTCAGGAGTTTCTACGATAGCACCTTTGGTAATGATGTTCCTTCTTACGTAGTTAGGGTTAGCTCTGTTTTCAATTACTCCTAAGACATCTGTAACTTTGGTTTTACCATCGGCATCTGTAACGTTGATTTTATTACCTGTAGCTAATCTGAGTTTTTCGTTTCCGCCACGGGTTCTGATTTTTCTTAATCTTTTTTCATCTACCCTAGTTTCAGCAGGATCTCTTCCTAATTCGGATTTCCTTTTTCCACGGTGTGCAACATTTCTTGCACCTGATGGACTTCTTGTTGATTTTCCTTGAGAAATTGCCATTATTTCACCTAATAAATATAATATATAATATAATAATCGCTGTCTGTAAGTCTCTTTTCAATTAAACCGTAAGCAAGAAAGATAACAGCCTAATTTTTGAGAGCAAAAAAGAGCCTTAAAGAATAATGATAATAAAATATTACTTCATCATCATATATAAATGTTTTATTTTTTTGGCTAAAAATAGAAGTTTTAATTAGAATTTTTTAAAATAAACTCATCAACTAACTTATCGAATTCTTTTTCAGACATGTTTTCATCAGATGCAGCATCAAGAATTTTTTGAATGTCATCATGTGAAACTTTATCGCCCAAAATATCTATTAATAAATTTCTTAAATCTTCATCATCAATATATGCTTGTCCATCTGAAGCAATACATTCGAATTTGTCTTCACCATCAAGAATATAATATGGAATTTCTTTTGCCATATAACTACTCCTCGCCATTATTCCGGAAATTCGTAATAAACAATCCCATATGGGTCATCATCAAAGTACCATTCATTCGGTTCATCAGGAAAATCGTCATCATCTAATAGTTCTGTTTCAATGAAATCTTCACCTTCAACCTGAATTACAATATTAACAGTTTCATCTAATTGTTCTATATCAATACCCAATTCATCTAAATCTATTTCTAATTCGCCATCTTTAACAGCTCCTTCAGGTACGACAATAACAATTTCATCTCCAGAGTTAATATCGATTTTTGGATCTTTCATTTATATCATCTCCTAACTTATATTACTATTAAATTTAAGTTATATTTAAAAGTTAATTAAAGATAAGCTATTTGAAAAACTTGAGTGATTTAGAAGCTATCAATCAGGTATTTAAATAGTGATTTCAGGTTGAAACGACTTAAACATTTTTAGGAGGTCATTTTCGGTTTCATCATCATTAGTATTTTCCATGTGTGTGGTCAAGCGTTTAAATAGGAAAATATACCAGATCTCATCACGATTATTTAATATTACTGACATATACAAATCCTGTGGCCATCTCCAAAAATAAAAAAAAGGAATAACCCGAAATAGGTTACAATTTAAAATCTTTCGCAAAACAATTATCTCCAACTTAAAAGTTGCTGTCCATCTCATAATTTATATTTGGAATGTCAAAGTTGTTTCTGCATATTGCTGAAAATATTTTTAAATTTTCAATAAACATCTTAAATGACAATGAAATATCATCACATTTAATATTTATCAATACGTCGGGACTTTCTAAAACTGATTTGGAAATGTTCAGGACTTTAGATGCATTTGGAATGAATATTGCTGAAGGCAAATTGAAATTGTTAATTCCCATGTAAATCCCATCAGATATTTCATAGTCCACATAGTATCCAGATTCTTCCTGAAGTTTTCCAACAAAAGTGTCGTTTTTTTCATCATAGCTTGAAATCAATCGTTTTTTCATAATATCAAACCTCACATATAGTATAATCAACATGACTTATAAAGAATGCCCTAGAGCATTTTAAAAGTATTAAAATAAATTTTTAAGGCCGATATTACCATATAAAAGCAATTAAATTGAAATTACTTTAAAAAATTGATTTAGAAAAGTATTATAACAACAAAAGATATATTAAAATTAAGGTGTCGAAATGGCTGTTGAAACAAAAGAACAATTAGAACTTGAAGCTGAAATTAAAGCACAAGCTCAAAAATTCTTAAAGTATCTTAACTCAAATCTTCCCGAAAGCATGGAGCTTGAATACGAAGGATTTTACAGAAGAGGATTCTTTGTAAGCAAAAAAAGATATGCTGTAATTGAAGATGGAGAAATTATAGCTAAGGGATTAGAGTTAGTTAGAAGAGATTGGGCGCCTATTGTAAAGAAAACCCAGGAATCTATTTTAATGGCCATTTTAAAAGAAGGGGATTCCAATAAAGCTATTGGTGAAGTTAAAAAAGTCTTAAAACGAATAAGAAAAGGTGAAGTTGATAAAAAAGAACTCATCATCCACACTCAAATAACCAAACCATTAAACCAATACAAGCAGATTGGTCCACATGTTGTTGCCGCTCAAAGAATTGAGGAACATGGAGTTAAAGTATCCCGCGGAACCATCATCCAATACATTATTGTGAAAGGAAAAGGAACCATCAGTCAAAGAGCAGTTCCATACGAGTACAGTGAAGGTTATGACTATGATAAAGAGTATTATATCAATAACCAGTTGATTCCAGCAGTTGAAAGGATTATGTATTCATTTGGATATAGTAAAAAAGACTTGCAGGACATGGCAAAAGGTGAAGTCCAGCAAAGCCTAGATGCATTTTTCTAAAAATTTAAATATTTCCAAGACAATAATTAAAATCATATGATTAAAAATGATGATGAACGTGTTGTATTTTTCGATGTAGACGGTACATTGCTTGACACTTCAGATTTTGCTGAAACTGCAAGAAAAGCAGCTATAGGATTGATGGTAGATAACGGTTTACCTCTTGATAAAGATGAAGCATATGGTGTTTTAAAAACAATTATCCGTGAAAAAGGATCCAATTATGGCAAACACTTTAATGTACTAACTCAAGTTGTTTTAGGCCATGAAGACCCTATGCTAGTTGCTCTTGGGATGGTTACATACCATAATGTTAAAATGGCATTGTTAAGGCCATTTCCAGAAACCATAGACACATTAATCTACCTTAAAAGTCAAGGATATCGTCTTGCAGTAATCTCTAATGGAATAACCATTAAGCAATGGGAAAAGCTAGTAAGGCTCAACATCCATTCATTTTTCGATGAGGTCATTACATCTGAAGAGGTTGGAAAAAACAAGCCAAACAAGTTAATTTACGATGTAGCACTTAGAAAAATGAAAGGCAACCCTGAAAAATCACTTATGATTGGAAACAAATTTAAAGAAGATGCACTTGGCGCCGTTAATGCTGGAATGAGTGCAATCCTTGTAAATTCCGATGTTACTGAAGATGACAGAGCCTACATTAAAAAAGAAAAACTAGATATAACCATAATAGATAATATTGGTGATGTAAACACAATCTTATAATCGCCAAATCTTAAAATTCCAATTCCAAGGTTACAGGACAGTGATCTGAACCATAAATGTCTGATAGAATTTTTGCTGATTTTACGTTTTCTTTCATTTCTTCATTAACATAAAAGTAGTCCAGTCTCCATCCAGCGTTTCTTTCACGTGCACGGGTTCTATAGCTCCACCAAGTAAAGTTATTTTCACCTTCATCAAACATCCTGAAAGTATCAACAAAACCTGCCCCCTCCAGTTGGTCTAACCATGCCCTTTCTTCCGGCAAATATCCTGATTTGCCTTCGCAGTTTTTAGGATTGTATACGTCGATTGGATTGTGAGCAATATTATAATCCCCTGTGATAACTAGGTTCTTACCTTCATTTTTAAGTTCAACCAACTGTTCTAGTAAAGCATTGCAGAAATCAACCTTAAAATCCAGTCTTTTAGCATTCATTCCACTATTTGGAAAGTAAATGTTATATAACATGAAGTCAGGATATGCGATTTTCAATATTCTTCCTTCACGGTCCAGCTCTTCAACCCCTAAACCATATGCTACATCAACAGGTTCGATTTTAGAGTATGTTCCAACGCCACTGTATCCTTTCTTTTCAGCTTCATTAAAGTGCTGATGAAATCCATCAACATCAGCTAATTTCTTAGGGATTTTATCTTCTGTTGCCCTTACTTCCTGAAAGTTAATAATATCTGCATCAGTATTGTCAAACCAGTCCCAGAATTCTTCTTTTTTGGAAACTGCCCTAATACCATTTACATTCCAAGAAACTAGTTTAATTGACATTATAAACGAACCCCATTGACAATAGGCAACTCACGAAGCCATTTAATATCACTTTTATAAAGCATACGGATGTCTTCCACATCATATCTAATCATAGCAAGCCTTTCAATACCCAAACCAAATGCTAAAGCTGGCTGATTAATTCCTAAGGGTTTTAATACTTCCGGCCTAAACATTCCCGCACCACCAAGTTCAATCCAGCTTTCTTTTTCCTCCAAATAGATTTCGGTTTCTGTTGAAAGATAAGTATAAGGGAAGTAAGCGGGCCGGAATCTTACTTCAAATCCCAATTTTTTATAGAATTCCTTTAAAGTGCCCAAAAGATTCTGATAGCTTATTTTCTCATCACACACAAGCCCTTCAACCTGGTGAAATTCAGGCAAATGTTTATAATCAAAAGTTTCTCTTCTAAATACCCTTCCTACTGAAAACATTTTAATTGGAGGTTCATGTTCAAATAAATGTTTAGTAGATATTCCTGTTGTATGGGTCCTTAAGACACTTTGACGTGCAATATCTTCACTCCAATCATATTTCCAACCAATAGAACCTGTCATGCCTCCATTTTCATGAGTTTCAGCTGTAAGTTTTACTAAATCATCATCAGGCAAATCACATGTTAATGGATTTTTGAGATAAAACGTATCTTGCATTTCACGAGCAGCATGATCTTGTGGTTGGAAAAGTGAATCAAAGTTCCAAAATGCGGATTCCACATATTCACCATTGTCTTCTGAAAAACCCATGTTTAAAAAGATTTCACGAATTTCATCAATAATTACCCTTAAGGGATGCTTTTTACCAGCGAATATTGCCGGGGATTCTGCATTGATATCGTATGGACGATATTCTAAGCTTTTCCATTCCCCTTCTTTCAAATGTTCATGAGTTAATTGAGTAGCTTGTTTTTTAATTTCAAAACCTTGTTTTAAGATAGCATTTCCATTAGGTAAGATTTTAAATGAATGTGAGGTTTCTTTTTTAATATCTAAAATATTTTTCCTACCTTTTAACTTTTTAAAACCGTCAATTAAATCATCACTGAAACTTTTTACCCCTCCAGCATTAGCTTTAAGATACACCAATACCTTTTCATCAACACCAACCTTAGAGGCAAAATCCTTACCTGTGTCTGTAATGTTAACTACGCCATTATCAATTTGAGCCCAATTTTTACGGCGCAGCCAACCAATAGCAATGCCCTTTTCTTTTTTTTCGATATTAGTTTCACTAACTAAGTCTTTCATGCCGATTGAGCCTTTGGTAGCTAAAACATCTAAAATTTTTCTTTCGGGAAGGCCTTCGTTAGCATATCTAATCCCATCGTCAGTTAAGAAATAAGTTTCCTGAACATTCTTATTTACTTCAATAATATCTTTTGAAGCAAGAGAACCTGATGCGCTCATAACAGATTTAATATCCATACCAGAATTTTCAGCAATTTCACCAGGAGTTGCTTCTGTATTCGCCTCTAATTCTTTTAACAGTTTTTTTTCATAAATATGTAATTCACTAATGGTTTTTTTAATATCCTCACTCATTTAGACACCATATATTAAGATTAATAACAAGACAATTTATGTTTTAAGTAATTTATAAAGATAGTGATAATCGAAGCACTTTAAAAGAAAAATCAATCAATCGAATCAATTGTTTTATTTAATTCATCAACGATAATTTTAACACATTCCTCCCCTTCACCGTCTAATCTGAAAGGATTATTTGAAGATAGTCCATGATCTTTTAAAACTTCGCCAACACCAATTGTCCTAGCTACATCAATTCCCTTATTTTCTAAAATTTTATTAACACATCCATTAGCACAACCATTTATGGCAACAATAGGGAATTTTTTAAGCATTCCATCATTAAATCCATCAACATCCGCTGAAGTTGAACCCATGCATATTGAAATCACATCTTCATTCTGTTTTTTACAATCCCCGACAGCCACACGTGATACTAATCCATTTGAACTCATGCCATTACATGATGCTAAAGCTATTTTTTCTGCCATTTTAAAACCTCCCCATAATGCCAATCATTTCTTAATTCAAGTACAATACTCTTTTATCAGTATAATCCATCAATATTTGTTTCAACAATATCCCTGTTCATCAATACAAAATCCAAAAACATATTCAACATATACTGATTTTGTTAAAATTACCTGAAGTTTGATTTCAAATAACTTACAAAAATTGATGCTGCAGTTAAATCCGCAGTAGTGCCTGGATTATAATGATTTTCAAATAAATAGTCATCGAATTCTTTGACCATATCCATAAAGTCTTCGCTACCTTCTAATTTAAGAACATCACGAGTCATCATTGATATTTTTAAAGCTTCATCTGACCCATATTTTCTTGAAATTAAAGTATCCGGAATATGGGACAATATGGTTAAGAATGTTAAAATACAAGCTTCATTTTGAGATTTTTCCTGTTTCAACTTGTGATAAACAGGATATCCAACTTCAAAAACAGCCGGCATATCATCAGTCATTTCACGTGCAATCATATCCCATGGAGCTGAGATTTTTAACACATCAAACATGCTTTGATTATTCTCTCTCAATTCCCTTTTAGCATCATCACTTGCAACATCATATTCATCCTGAGCACCCATCCCTCCGGCATCTGCAATATTGATTGCATCATATAAATCACATGCATCATCAACGGAAGTATTGCTCATCAGCAATTTAATATTTTCACGTATATCCTCAAATGAATCACTAACGGCCGATGCAACAGCAATTGGCATCAGCATCATAACAATGCCCAAATTTGTGTTGTTTTTAATCCATCCATCAGTTTCGCCAACTGCCTGTAAGATGTATTTGCCCAATTGTGGATTCTTAACATCAACATTTGTACATGCTTCACGAATAGTATCTCCAATTACAATTCCACTTATCAAAAAGTCTTCAAAAACCATATCATCATAATTACGAGTTCTATGAACATTACCCGGCTTTGGATATCCACTTACTTCAAGTGCAGATGCAATTTGAGCAATTTTTGCAATCTCATCTGCATTCATTCTATCACATCATTCAAGAGCAAATAAGATGCGAAATTAGTGATTATTAAATCTGCTCCAGCCCTTTTAATTGAAAGTAATGATTCGGTGATTGCTTTTTCGGTTAAAAATCCTTTTTCAATAGCTGCCACAATCATTGCATACTCTCCACTTACATTATAAGCAACTAAAGGCAACATGAACTCATCACGGACCATGCGAACAACATCCAAATATGGAAGTGCCGGTTTAACCATTAAAAAGTCGCATCCTTCAATTACATCAAGTTCACATTCACGAATTGCTTCAACTGCATTAGCCGGATCCATCTGATAAGATTTTCTATCTCCCGCATGAGGTGATGAGCAAGCTGCAACTCTAAAGGGTTCATAAAATGCAGAGGCATATTTAACCGAATAAGACATTATCATTACATTACAATATCCATTTTCGTCTAATATTTTACGTATTGCATCAACTCTCCCATCCATCATATCAGACGGAGCCACAATATCCGCTCCGGCTTCAGCATGAGACAAGGCAACTTTTGCAAGATAAGGTAAGGATTCATCATTTAATATTTCAATTCCATCGTCGCTATCCCCGTTTTCAACAATCATGCCACAATGTCCGTGAGAAGTATATTGGCATAGGCAAACGTCAGTGATGACAACCAAGTCAGTTTCCTTTTTAAGTTTCCGAACGGCTTTTTGAACAATACCTGTTGCAGAGTAATCCGGTGTTGCTATTTCATCTTTACTTTCCTCTCTTGGAATTCCGAATACAATAATGGATTTTAAACCTTTCGCCTCTAACTGTTTTGCAAATTCAACCCCGCTATCTAAAGAATATCTGTATTCCCCTGGAAGTGATGAAATCTCTTCCCTTTCATTCCCCTGAAGCTCTTCCTTAAAATAAATCGGATAAATTAAGTCTTCCTTTTGAAGTTTAGTTTCGCGAACAATATTTCTTATTTTAGCATTTTTTCTTAGTCTTCTCATTCTTGTAGTTGGAAATTCCATAATAATCACTTAATTATCAGTTACTTATACTGTTTCTCTCGTAACATTTCTATAATAATTTTTGAATTGATGAGTTAATTAAATTTATGGAAATCATCCAAATACAAAATATTAAACATTATATTATGATAAAAAATAATTTTTAGAATACAGTTCAATATAATGAAGCTATTATTAAACAATACATAATAAGTAGGAATGCAAATAATAAAGATTCAAAATCATGATGTTTTGAGCAACCCCACAATAACATCCCAATTTCAAATCAACAAAGTTTTTGAAAGAATCCATTACAATCAAAATTAAACATTTAAAAAGTTTAAAATATAAAAAAATAAACCAAGTTTAAAGAGGTTAAAAATGTCAAATTCAATTGGTGAAAAATTTCAAATAACAAGCTTTGGGTCAAGCCATGGAAAAGCGGTTGGAGCTGTTGTTGATGGATGCCCCGCAAATCTTGAATTAACACAAGAGGACATTCAAAAAGAGCTTGATAAAAGAAAACCCGGAACAAGCAGCATAACCACCTCCAGAAAAGAGGCAGATGAAGTTCAAATTTTATCTGGTATTTTTAATGGTAAAACAGATGGAACTCCAATTACTGGAGTTGTTTTTAATAAAAATCAACATTCAAAAGATTATTCAATGTTTGAAAATACACCACGCCCATCTCATGGAGATTTTGCTTGGATGATGAAATATGGCAACTATGACTATAACGGCGGAGGTCGTGGAAGCGGCAGAGTTACTATTGGACATGTGATTGGTGGAGCAATAGCTAAAAAACTTTTAAAAACCCAAAATATTGAAATTATTTCACATGTTGCTCAAATTGGAGATATTAAAGCTGAAATTAATGATCTTGAAATTATCAAAGAAAATGTCGAGAAAAATCCTGTTCGTTGCGGAGATTTAAAGGCAGCCCGGAAAATTGAAGAATTAATCTTGGCTAAAAAACAAGAAGGAGACTCTATTGGAGGGATTGTTGAAACAATAGCTATTGGAGTGCCTGCAGGATTAGGAGAACCTGTATTTGGAAGACTTGATGGGGACTTAGCAAGAATTTTAATGAACATTGGGGCAATAAAAGGAGTTGAAATCGGTCTTGGATTTGACATGGCGACTAAAAGTGGTTCGCAAACAAATGATGAATATCAAATAAATGAAAATAAAGCAACAGCAAAAACAAACAATTCCGGTGGAATCATTGGAGGCATGAGCAATGGCATGGAAATTGTTTCAAGAATTGCAGTGAAACCTACTCCCTCCATTTCCAAATGTCAAAATTCTGTTGATTTAGAAAAAATGGAAAATAAAAAAATAGAAATAGAAGGCCGCCATGACCCATGCATATGTCCCAGAGTTAGCGTTGTTGCCGAATCAAGCACTGCAATTGTTCTTGCAGATCATATGATTCGTTCAGGTTTTATCCACCCCAGCAATCTAGAAAAATGATCCTAATCTTTTCTTGCCATTAAAACTTCATCAAACTCATTATGTTTGAAGGACAATTGGTAAGAATTTTTTCTTTCATTTTCAAACAAGGCATGACTGGTGCTGTGAATTGAAGACTGTGTGTCTTTAAGTGAAATTAGCCTGAATTTTTTAGGATTATTATAATTCACATTGAATGATAAACCGTCATATGCAGCAATAGTTTTAACACCTGTTTGTTTATAAACTTTTCTAGCTTCTGTAACAGGATTGCTTGAAATCATTTTTAGACCCAAATGTGTCATTACGGCAACCTTCGGTTTGACTTCATTGATTAAATCAACGAAATTGCGGGAACACATATGTCCATTAATCGACCTGTTTCCCGGCCTCAACACGCTAGCTATTAAGATATCAGCACCCTCATGGTCTTGGGCCAGACCATCAAAATAACCTGTATCGGAAGTGTAAGAAATTTTAAAGCCATTGCAATCTATCTGAAATCCGACACCTGTTGGATCGCCATGTGAGGTTTCAGTACCTTTAATTGAAACATTATCTAATCTATTCCACTCCCCAGGCTTTAAGACTATTTTGTCAGACTTCGATTTATGATAATCAGAAATGCATGGCCCCCATCTTTCATATCCTTCCAAAACACTTTCCCCACCAACGATAGTTCCTTGTCTTTTAGTCATTCCTTTAGTCATTGCTTCAATGAGAATTTCTGCATCATTGTAGTGGTCTGTATGAGAATGTGAAACAATGACTCCACTTAAATTACGAGGGTCAAACCCGAACTGGTAAGTTCTTATTAGTGCTCCAGGACCTGGGTCAATGTGATAATTTTTTCCGCCGAGATTGTCCAATCTGAAACCCCCGGTCATCCTTCGTTGGCTGATAGCGGAAAATCTTCCTCCGCCACTACCTAAAAATGTAATTTTCATTTAAACCTCAACTATAAGGAACATAAAATTATATCACAGGACAAAGAGGACTTGTCTTTTTTTAGGCACAAATCCTCATTTTCAATGACCACCTTGTCTCCAGTTTTAACGTTATCACTGTCTGTAAACATCAATACGTTTTGACCCGGACCTGCAAGCTGTTTCCAATTTCCATCAACTGCCTGGGTTTTATTATTTAACTGTACAAACAGCATGTTTCCATCAATGTCAACAACTTTGCCAATGTCCCCTTTGCTAATGATTTTGCTGGCCATTTCAATTTCCAAATTTTGTTGAACCAATCTTTCTGTTAAGTCTTGCCTGAATTTAATTAGAACCTTAATATCATGGTCAATTGTAACGTCCAGATGTTTTTGAGCGGCACTTTTATCAAACTTGGGCTGTCTCATCAATACATCTATTTTATTGCCTACAGTGGGAGTTTTTGAAGCAACCTCCTCTAAAATTCCCTTGAAAATCTCCCCCATGTATCTTAAGCTTTGAGAAGCTTTCCATTCCCGTTTAATCAATGTTTCAGCCATACGTTTTGCGTAATCATTTCCAAATATAATGACTCCTCCACTTCCGGCTTTACGGGATTCGGTATCAGAACCTAACAATTCAATTATTTGATATCCGTTAGTGGTTCCGTAAATGCGCCTTCTTCTTGTTTCCATAGTTCCTTTAGTACTTACTTCACCGCGAATGGTATTGCCGATTATTTTAAGTTTGTTAGCATCGTCTGTAATTTTAATTGAAATGCCAAGCTCGTTTGCCCTAGTTAAAAAGTCTTCATCATTATCAATGCTTCCGCTATATAATTCTTCCTCTAATGTAGCTAAATTTTTTTTATCACCGAAATATCCTATTTTTCTTTTATCACTTGCCATTACACATCCTTTTTTTCCAACATAAGCGATAATCAAGCTCATAATATCTCCTAATTTGATATTTTTAAAAATATTGTAATATCAATAATTTATTATTTATATTTAATTTTTGTTATCATATATTATAAATGTTAATAACTATATAAACAAAAATAGATTTTCACCTAAAAATTAATTAAAAAGAAAAATAAACCTTTATTTTTTTTAATGATTAAAGAAAATATTTAAATAATAATATAACAATAAATATGGGTATATTAAATGTTAATTATTTATCATTATAAATTATTGACATCATTAATATAAAACAACAGGAGAGAAACTAATGATAGATCTCAGTAAAATGTTTAAACCTGAATCCGTAGCTGTTATTGGAGCTTCAAATACACCAGGGAAAGTAGGATATATCATTGTAGATAATCTTATCAACGATGGATTTGTAGGAGAAATATATCCTGTAAACCCTAAAGGTGGGAAAATCCTTGGAAAACAAGCTTACGCAAATATAAAAGACGTACCTGGAAAAGTAGACTTAGTAATTATAACTATCCCTTCCCCATTCGTGAATACTGCTGTTAAAGAATGTGGTGAAGTTGGCATTGAAAACATGGTTGTTATTACTGCTGGTTTTAAAGAAGTTGGAGGAGAAGGTGCTAAACTGGAAGCGGAATTAACTGCTCTTGGTAAAGAATATGGTATAAACATTATTGGACCAAATAGTTTAGGAATTACAGATTCTCACACTCCATTAAACGGATCGTTTTCACAGATGATGCCGCCTACTGGAAATATGGCATTTATATCACAAAGTGGAGCCATGATGGTAGCTATCATCGATTGGAGCGTAACTTCAGGAATTGGATTTAGTAAAGTTATCAGTTTAGGCAACAAAGCAGGAGCAAATGAAATTGAACTGTTGCAATATTTAGCTGACGATGATGAAACAAATGTAATCATTTGTTATCTTGAATCTATTTCTGATGATGACGATTTTGTAAGAACTATGAGAGAAACTGCACATAAAAAACCTATTATTGTTCTCAAATCAGGTTCAAGTTCAGCAGGAGCAGAAGCAGCATCTTCACACACCGGAGCATTAGCCGGCAGTGATTTGGCATTTGACACCGCATTCCATCAATCCGGAATTATGCGTGTTGAAACTATGACGGAATTGTTCGATTTAGGATTAGCATTCTCTAAAGCGCCGCTTCCAAAAGGAGACAAAGTGGCCATTATCACTAATGCCGGTGGTGGAGGAGTGCTTACCGTGGACGCTATGGAAAAGGCAGGACTCCAACTTGCCCAATTCGATGAAAAGACCACTGCTAAACTAAAAGAATGTGTAACTGATGAAGGAAGTGCTAAAAACCCTATTGACGTATTAGGAGATGCACCAGTGCACAGATACAAAGAATCATTAGAACTTGTCTTAGGTTATGAGGACGTTGACAGTTTAATCGTGATGGTTTGCCCTACAGCATCAGCTGATCCTGATGGAATTGCAGATGCAATCGTAGAAGAGAAAAAGAAATTTGACAAACCGGTCATTGTTGTTAATATGGGAGGACCGTCCTTTGAAAATGCAAATGATGTTTTAAGAGAAAACGGCATTCCAACTTATGTATTCCCTGAAACTGCAGTTAATGCTGTAGAGGCCATGGTTAAATTTGCAAGATTGAAAGAGAGAAACTATGATGACATCATTGATAAAATTGATGATGTCGACAGAGATACAGTAACTGGAATATTTGACAAAGTAAAAGCAGATGGCAGAGACACATTACTTGGCAGTGAAGCATATGCAGTAGCTGAAGCTTATGGAATTTCAGCAGCGCCGATTAAATTATCAACAAGTGCTGATGAAGCAGGCAAACTTGCAGAAGAAATGGAATTCCCGGTTGTACTTAAAATCGCATCCGATAAAATTTTGCACAAATCCGATATTGGCGGCGTGAAAGTAGGAATTAATAACGTTGAAGAGGCAAAAGCAACTTATGATGAGATCATTGCTAATGCTAAAGCCGCACACCCAGATATTGTTCCTGATGGTGTGGAAGTGCAGAAAATGATGGATTCAGGTGAAGAAGTCATTGTCGGTATGATTCGCGACAGACAATTCGGTCCTATGATTGCATTTGGTATGGGTGGAATCTATGTTAACCTTATTGAGGATGTATCATTCAACCTTGCAAAAGGCATGAGTTCTGAAGAGATTGAAGAACAAATTGCATCAACCAAAGTATCCCAATTACTTGAAGGATACAGGGGAGAAGCACCTTGTGATGTTGAAGAAGTTAAAGAAGCCATTAAAAGAGTAGCTAGATTAACCCTAGACTTCCCAGAAATATCAGAACTTGACATTAACCCAATCTTTGTCTATGAAGAAGGGTCAAGCGCACTTGACATTAAAATTAAATTATAATTTCTCTTTTGAGAAATTAACTATTTTTTTATATTTTAAAATCCCATGAAGATGATTATGTTGATGGGAAAATCGACTTATAACTATACTCTATTTCCATAATCAGGCTTGATAAAATGAATTATGATTTAAGTGAAATCGGAATTGAAAAAAATATCCAATATGAATGCATTACAACAACCATTAATAAAGAGGGTGTAAAAAATGCAGGTGCCTTTGCATTTACCTACCTTGGAGAGGATAAAGTATTCTGCAGGATATTTGACGGATCAAAGACACTGAAGAATATCTTAGATACTAATGAATATGTGGTCAATATTACACAGAATTCCTTAGTTTTTACCTATTCAACACTAAACTGCTTAAGCGATGAATATTATACTGACGATACAGACATTGCCATTATTAAAAATACTCCCGCTTACATTATTGTGGATGTTGAAAATATTGATAAAAAAGAAACACCTAAGGATTTTCCAATAAAAGGAAGTGATATTTATTATATAACCGGCAAAATCAGAAAAGTCATGAAAAATGATGAAAATGCAATGCCGTTTAATAGAGGATTATCTGCACTAATTGAATGCCTCGTTAACTTTTCAAGGCATAAAATGGTTGATGAGGAAAAAAGAAAGGAATATATGAAAATATTAATTGAAAATCAAAGGATCATAAATAAAGTATCCGATGAAAAAACTAAAAAGGCTATCGCCGATTTAAGAGAGGAATATGAAAAAACCAGGCATCCCCATTAAAAAAAAAAATGAAGCATAGCTAATTAACTATGCTTCCCAATACAAATCATCATGTGCAATAGTTTCGTTTAAGATACCTAATTGAACTTCTAATTTTTGAAATGCATCTACATTAGATTTATATGTTTCATTTATTCCGGATATGAATGGGAAACTTTCTAAAGATTTTACTTCCGCATCCTCGTCAGCAACGATATCTTTAGGCAATAATTTAACTATTTCACCAGTCTCACCAGCCGCTATTTTTTCATTAATGAAATTAGTTGCATTTTCATGAATTGCAATAATTTCTTTAGCAGTGTCTTTATTATTATTTAAAAAATCATCAGAAGCCGCTACAACACAGCATGGATGATTTGGCATGATTTCAGAAGAATCAACTAATTCTTCAATACCCTCATCACTTACACCAAGACTTACATATGGCTGGAATGTAATGGCCGCTGGAAGATTTTTAGTTTTTAAAGCATCGTTAATAGATGGCACTTTCATTGCGGATTCATTAATGTCATCCAAAGACATTTCATGTTTATTCAAATAATCAGAAAGCAATACATGTTGAATGGACGATTCACCGGGAGTTGCGACAACTTTTCCTTTTAAATCTTTAGCATCATCAATATTGGAATCAGAGGTCACCATAATTCCACTGCCTTCATTTTGAACGGCAGAAATAATTTTTACAGGAACTCCTGCAGAAACAGAAGACAATACCGGTGCAATACCTACATAACCTACATCAACATCCCCGCTAGCCATGGCAGTCATTAAATCACCACCATTGTTAAACTGAACAAGTTCGGTAGTGATTCCCTTTTTTTCATATAAACCCTGAGCGTCTGCCACAAATAATGCAGCATCGTGATCTGAAGGCAAATATCCTATTTTTACAGTACTGTTAGATTCTCCTCCTAAAAAATCAAAAAAACCTGCACTAGCTGAACCCGCTACAAGGAATACTGCAAGTGCCAACACTAAAACAAATATAATCTTTTTATTCATTTTTTTCACCAAAAATTAATTTAAATTAAATGCAGTAATATATTTAATCGGCATGTTATAAATAAATTAACATGAATTGTTATAACAATTAATCAAAAAATCTGTTTTAGATTCTATATCTTTATTTTGAATTAAAACAGAAAGATTGTCATCATATTGCCCATCAACCGTTGTTCATCACAAAGGTAATTTCAATAACAATCAACAATCAAGAAAAAAATAAAAAGTAGTTTAATCAACTACTTTGATAAAAAATTTCATCTTCTGACAATGGCTTTTTTAAAACACCCAAATCAACTTCCAACTTCATAAAATCCATGACTTTTTGTTTATAAGTATCATTCAAACCAGAAATAAATGGAAAACCGGACATGGCCACCTTTTCAACTTCAACATCACTTACAATATCACTTGGTAAAAGACTTGCGGCTTCATCTGTGTTATTGTTGATGTAATTGGTTGCATTCTCATGAATGTCCAATATTGTTTGAGTTTCATTAGGATGTTCGTCAATAAACTTATCAGAAGCCACTACAACACAGCATGGATGATCAGGTATAATTTCAGAGGAATCCACAAATACTTTCGCACCGTTTTTCTCGGCAATAGATACGTACGGTTCAAAAGTAATCATTCCATCTATTTTACCAGTTTTTAAAGCATCATTCATTGATGGAACTTTCATAGAGGAAATCTTCAGGTCACTTAAAGACATACCGTTTTGTTTTAAATAGTATGTAAGCAGCATATGCTGAATTGAAGATTCACCGGGAGTTGCTATTTTTTTACCATTTAAATCAGATACTGAGTTAATTCCCGAATCTTTTGCAACAACAATTCCAGATCCTTCAGTTTGAGCGGCGGAAATTACTTTAACTGGAACTCCATTGGCAATTGAAGACAGTACTGGAGTTATTCCAACATAACCCACATCAACATCCCCACTAGCCATGGCAGTCATTAAATCTCCACCATTATTAAACTGAACCAATTTTGTGTTAATTCCGTTAGCCTTGTATTGTCCTTGTGCATCAGCAACAAACAATGCTGCATCATGGTCTGATGGCAAGTACCCAATAGTTACTTCATTACTTCCACTTCCTAAAAGGAAATATGCACCTACAGCAACAACGACTATTGCTATAATAATTACGATAACTTTATTATCCATTGAATCACCAATATTAAATATATTTAAAAAATTATTAAAGGTTTTGATTATGGCTGCAAAAAAGATTGATCAGTACATGAAACCTCACGGTGAAGAGGGAATAAAAACTATCAAAGATATGAATGAAGAACATAGACACATCTCTGAATTTGCATTTGAAAGTGTTGATGTTGGCAAAAATGATAAAATATTAGATATCGGCTGTGGCGGAGGAGCCAATATTGAAAAATTCCTTAAACTGACAGAAAATAATGTTGACGGTCTTGATTATTCCAACATTTCAGTTCAGGAATCCATTAAAAGAAATCAGAAAGCCATTGATGGTGGAAGATGCAGTGTTATTCAAGGGGACGTTAGTGATATGCCAATAGATGATAAAAGTTACGATTTAATAAGTGCTTTTTCAACAATTTACTTCTGGCCCGAACTCGATGAAACATTTAAAGAAGTGGCAAGAGTTATCAAACCTAAGGGGCGATTTATGATTGCTCAGGGAACTGATGGCAATCATCCCGATGATGAAAAATGGATATCAACCATTGAAGGAATGAGAATTTATAATGCTGGTGAATTAAATGAATACCTGCTTAATGCAGGATTTAACAGCATTGAAAACTATAAAAAAAAGAATGAACATCTTTTAGTGATTATTGCTCAAAAATAATCATTTGAATCCCCATACATTCACCGTTTTTTCATTATCTATCAAAACATGATATATCCCAAATACGTTTCAAACATGCTTGATAGACAAATAACCTTTTCATCCGAAACTGGCAACTTTGATGCTCTCAATATATTTAAATATTAGAATAGAAACTTAAAACTGATAGAAATGAATTTAGAAGATAAAATCAATATTGTAAAAAATATTTTAAAAGATAAGAAGGTTGCCATAGGTTTTTCAGGCGGTGCCGATTCAACATTAATAGCTTATTTATCCGCACAAACAGCAAAGGACACATTGGCAATCACCATAAACAACCATTTGTTGCCTACCGGTTTTGTCGAAAATACTAAAAAAGCAACCGAAACCTTTGGAATAAAACAGGAAATAATCAGTATTGACTTTTATGAAGATGAACTTTTCTTATCAAATAACTCTAAGAGATGCTATACCTGTAGAAAGCTAATGTATGATGAAATTGAAAAGATAGCCAATGAAAAAGGTTTTGATTTTATTTGTGACGGGAGCAACATTAGCGACTTGACTGTTGACCGGCCCGGAATTTTGATTACTTATGAAAAAGGATTCAAAACACCTTTTATTGAAGCAAAATTAACTTCTAGAGAAATCCATGAATATTTAGATAAAAAAAATATCCCATATTCAAGATCAACTACCTGTCTTGCAACCAGAATTCCAACAAACACCCGGACAACAGCAGAAAAGATCAATAGGATCAGTTACTGTGAAGACTATATCCTAAAAAACACTGATTGCGAAATTGTAAAAGTCAGAGACTTTGAGGAAACCTGTATAGTTGAAGTAGACAATATCACTGAATTAGTTTGCAGTGATAAATATATTCAAATCAACGATGAATTAAAAGCACAAGATTATAAAAAAGTTGCTTTAAATTTATCGGAAATTGATGATAATGAAAGCATCTCTCTCGACTATGCTGAGGGCTCATTTTCGTATAAACTGCCATATACAATAAACATTGAAAATACAAAAAAACAACTTAAAAACGAAATATTCAAAGATTCACATGACAAGCTAGAATTAAACAACATTACAATCAATGCGAATGGATTGATTACTGGTAAAAACTTTAAAACATATGAAACCGCATTATACGGATTTATGGATGTTCTTAAAAAATTAAGAAGAAATATTTAGATTAAAACGCCATCAATATCTAGTGATGAATGCTGGGAAGTCTCTTCCCACCAAGGAATATACTAAGTAAAATTGAACAAACGTCAAAGATGCCAAAATCACAATTATCTGGTGAGAATATCTCTACAAGGCAAAATTTAAAAAAAAAATGAAATGTATTTCCACAATGTGAAAATACAAAATTTGTTTAATTTTTATTTCTTATAAACCCATATCCAACAATTATACCCAAAACAACCATGAATATAATAGCCGGAAGAATATAATCAGGATTCTGCTTTTTATTTATTGTTTTAGAAACTTCATATGATTTTTCATCACCTGATCCATCCTCTCCAGATTCAGCATCACCATTACTTGCAAGAGAATTTTTAGAAACACCAACATCATAATTAAATCCATCAGTATTACTTAAAAACGAAGAAGTAACCTTACTACTCATATAAGTTTTATTAGATTTTCCATTATTTTTATTAATATTAGAATGATAATTCTTGTTAATATCAGTTTCATTTGATTTTTCATTGTTAATATTTGAAACAGGAGGAATTTTATCAGGTAAATTCTTAATATAATTCAATACATTAATTCCGACATTACCTGATTTTCCAGAAACAATCCTATCATAATCTGATTTAGTAATTGGTTTGGTGACTTCAAAATGCAATGTTGGTAAAGATACAATATTTTCAGACGAATAATCCCCTTTTACAAATCTCATCCATTCAGCATATTCATCAGCACCCTCTTTAAAAATCGGATAACCAAATCTTATGATTGTAGCAGTTCCAGTATTTGTTTTTGAATTCCATTTAATAATAATATTAGAATCAGCAGTCCATAATTTTCCGGCATTAACATCTTTATTAGAATAAGCCAAGTTATAATAATTACCCATACCTGGAGATACACCAAGCAATCTAGATAAAGTATCATCTTTACAATAAGTATAAGTTGAAACTAAAACATAATTTTCGTTTTCATCTAAAGGCATTTCATCAAATATTTTATCTGCCAACAATATTCCCGGAGAACTACCCGTACAAACATGATTATGGAATAACCAGCCAATTAATGCATCATAAGGAGGATCATATCTTAAAGCACGATCTTGAATATTGTATTGTTGCAAACATTCCTGAAATTGGCCATTAGTTGAATTATATTTTAAGCTATATGTAATTGATTTATAAATATCAGACGTATTTAACCAGTAAAATTCAACTATCAGATCTTTCCACAATGCCGTATGGACCGGTAATAAATTACCTCTGCTTAATCTAAGACCTAACACCTCTTCAATACCATCAAATAACATTGATGTTGAAGTGTCATTAATACGTACAAATCCGGCACCGGTTAAAGCATAGAAATTAAACATGTCTTTTTCTATTGTAATATTAATACTTTTAAAATAATCTATAGCTTTTAGAGAAGCCGTAACTCCCATCTGTTTTAACTGTGACCCAGACAAATGTGTGTAATTCATGTGTTCTATTTCGATTTGCGCATATGGTAAATTTAAACTATGGATATACTCTAAATCCAAACCTCGAGCAGAAACATTTTGTGCAGCCCATAATTGATTTCCTATTAACTGATTTTTCTGTTCTGATGTAAGATTCTTATAAGCAGCTTCAATAGTAACTAATGATTCTGGATTATTCATTAAAGTTGTAACCAACCAATTTTGATATTTTAAATCTTCAGCAACACTATTGTCTGGATTAACATTTGGATATAAGCTTTTGAATGTATTTTTTATTTTTGCTTCATCATAGGACATTATCACTAAAATTCCTGTATTTGATGAGGTATTCCATCTAATAAATCCATTCATATTTTTATTTTTCATTGTGTCAAAACCGATGTATGCCATTTTACCAGGAGTAACATCCATCGTCCATGTAAATGCATCATCATCAGAACCTCCTGGAACTCCTAAAACATAATATGCAGTATTTTCAAGAGGTTGAGCACCAGTTTCGCCACGTGGAGGGTAATATTTCATTAAAGTATTAACCATAGCCTGACCGCTGATTAAACCAGTACAAACATGCCCATGATATGCAGCTAAAGTTAATATATCTGAATATAATCCTGCATTCCATGCATTAGCTATACTTATATAAGTATAAGCTTCATCTGCACCTAATAAATCTTTTAATTGTTTCCATTTATTTGCATTTAATCCAACACCTCCAATTCCAGTATATATTGGAGTTGTAGAAGCGTTTTTATAGAATGCCACTGTTAATGAACTTCCATTTTTAACAAAAAATGCAAAATCGGTAGTATCTGTTCTTATTGAGGATAAAGTTAAAATATTGCCTTTTCCATAAGTTATATGCCCATTAGCAGCATTATAAATGCCATCTAATGCATCTTCTGTTGTAAAACCATTAATTCTTGTCATTCCTGCAGTAGTGATAACTAACACATCATCAGCTGATGAAAAATGAAGTAAGTTATCCGCAGATTTTGTAACATCATAACCGATTTTATAAATATCTCTAGCTTTTAGATTGAAAATAGCATTGGTGCCTGATTGAGAACTAACGGTTATATTTTGAATTTGAGTTATGTATCCTGAAGCAGAAACTGAAACAGAACATTTATCCCCATCATCCAATTTATCAATCTTAATTTTATACTTATTTGATGGAACTAGGTTTTTTGTATAATTTATATTATTACTATTATGAGATATTGATATTTCTGGATTAATATCCTCATCATATTCATAATTAATTTCTAAATCAATATCTGTTGAATTTTCAGCCGCCACAACATTGATAAATGTGAAAATCATCAAAACACCTATAATGAAAACAGCTTTTTTATTCATTTAAATTTCCCCCTTATTGAATTATTCCATTTTACAATCCCAATCATAAGGAATAATATCATTATCGATTGGATTGACTCTTCTTTCATCCACATCATTTATATCATATAATAAAGACGGCATGCCAATAACAACTGATATATCAACTCCAATATTTTTTGTTCCATGAAATATTCCTGGCGGAATATACACAATGCTTGGAGATTTATCCCCCATAAAAATTTCATTTATCAAACCGTAAGTTGGAGATTCTTTCCTAAAGTCATAAAGAACAATTTTAACCATTCCACTAACACAAAATAAATGATCTTCCTGTTTTGAATGAAGATGCCATCCTTTTATCATGCCAGGATAAGAATATGAAGCTATCATTTGTTTTATATTACTTGCTTTTAACTCCTCATCATTTAGTCTAATAAATTCACATAAAAATCCTCTTTCATCACTAAACATTTTAAGTTTTTTAATAACAACCCCCTCTATAAGTTTTTCACCATAAAATCCAGGTGTTTCTTGAACGCGAGGACCCTCTAATTTCTTAAAATCATTTATACTTTCAATTTTCATTTAATCATCTCCATACATCCACTCTAAAGGATCATTTCCATCTGGAAACATTGCTCCAAAAGTTTCAAATTTATTAATGTCTTCTATTGTACAGAAATGCATTCCTTTATCAGATTCCAACATCATCAAAGGTTTTACTTTATTTAAATCTAAAACACCATATTCCTCATCTAAGCAATCATCTTCAACTTCAAGATGAACCACTTCTCCAATTATTAACAGATAGGGAATCCCAATCGGATCCTCATCTTTGTAAATTTTTCTTAATTTACATTCCATTTTAGAATACGCGCCTTTAATGCCTGGAGCATTTATTTCTTTTGATGTTGTGGATTCTAAATTTGCTAAATCATATTCATCTACATCAAAAGCAACATGAGATGAAGTTGGTATAACCGTATCCACCATGTCAGTTGATATCATATTAATAACAAATTCACCAGTCTCTTCAATATTTACATATGTATCCCTCATCATTGCAGAAGCTATACAAACAAGATTTGTAGGTCTTAATATAGTCACTACACATGAATATGGAGCAATATTTCTGATTCCTTCTTTATTTGCTGTAGATATTAAGGTTACAGGCAAGGGAATCATATTTTCTCTTTTAAAATTTTTTAATTTCATAAATTCACCCTTTAAATACAAATATTCTTTTTAATTAATACACTTTAGAATATCATCTAATCCATCAATGAAAACACTTTCTAATGAATTTCCTTTGAGATTTGACATAGCTATATCTGAAGAATAATCAATAATGCCTAAAATATTAATATTAGAATCTAATTTACTTTTTAATATTTCTTCTATACTATCATCAATTTTATTTAAAATAGCGCCGAAATTCTTATTATTTTCAGAAGCCAATTTAAATGCTTTATTTGCTAATAATATTGCATCTTCAGAAGGGTCAACGATGATAATTATAAAATCAACACCCTCTAAAACACCTCTTCCAAAATGTTCAATGCCCGCTTCAGTATCAACTAAAATCCATTCATCCTCATTAATTACAATATGATTTAAAAAATCACGTGCGACAGCTCCCATTGGACATGCACATCCTTCCATTACATGTTCAATTTTACCAATCTCCAAAAATCCCAAATTCTCATTCCAAGATACATATTCCCCAGATAGACTATCTAATGACATTTCATCAAAAATATTAATTTGCTTATTCTCTTTTTGAATAATATCAATCAATTTACTTGTAATAACTTCTTTACCACCTAAATTGTCCATTAATGTCTCATTTGATTTTTTTACACCTAAAATTTTGTTTAATCCTAAATTCGATTCATCGCAATCCACCACTAAAATTTTATTTCCATTATTTTTTAGCTTTCGAGCAAGTAATGAAACAATAGTGCTTTTACCACTACCTCCCCGTCCGCCAATCAACACTTTCGGTATTGTAAAAACCCCCCATAATTTTTAAAACATGCTAATATAAACATGCCTCAAGTTACTATAAAAAGTAATAATAATATATAAGTTTGTTATTACTTTTTTTTATAAAAGCGGAGGAAAGTAATAATGCCAAGTTATGATTTACCCAATTAGTTAAAAAAGATAATAAAATTAATATTTTGTTCAATATAATAATTGTTATATTAAAAACGTATTATTTTATTTAACTTGATATTTAAAGTCGATCATCAAAATAACGATGACTAATCTATTACTTGAACAAAATAAGAAAAGTATTACCAATCAAATTCGTAATACTTGATAAAATCTGACATACACTACAATAAATATAGAATCACAGTTATATCAGAAGAATTCCCTGCACAGCAAGTATCTGAGAAATAAAAATTCCGACATTTAAATTTATTATTTTATTTGGCATATTTTAAATTTCCGATAAATTTGAGTTTAGTATTAAATGATGTTGCTAAGTTTGTATCTTCAAAAATTGAAGTATCTGAAATAAATGAAAGCAATTATATTTCTACAGAAAATATGCTCCCAAATAAAGGAGGAATTACAATAGCTAGCTCATTGCCTGATACAAAGTCTGTCAGAGAATATATGCCTAAAGACATATTAATTAATAACATACGTCCATACTTTAAAAAAATATGGTATTCTGATATGGAAGGTGGGTGTTCTAATGATATTTATGTTTTAAGATCTAATGAAAACTATGATTCTAAGTTCTTGTACTATGTTTTATCCTCAGATGATTTTTTCAATTATGTAATGGCAAATGCAAAAGGAACAAAGATGCCAAGAGGAGATAAAAAAGCTATTCAAAATTATACAGTACCTAATTTTTCAATTGATAAACAACAGAAAATATCTTCATTTTTAGGTGAAATTGACAGAAAAATCGAGATTAATAAAAAGTTAAACAAAAATTTAGAGGAACAAATTTTAAAAATTTTTGATAATTGGTTTTTTCAGTTTGATTTATCTGATGAATTTATTGAATCTACATTAGGATTAATACCAAAAGGTTGGGTTGTTGATTATTTGGGCAGTAAAAGATCATGCTTTATTATTGGTTCTGGAATTAATGAATTTAATAATTCTAAGATTTATATTGCTACTGCCGATGTAGACAACTCCATTATTACAAATGACGAAACATTAATAACCATTGAAAATAAACCTAGTAGAGCTAATATGCAACCAATTGAAAAAAGTATTTGGTTTGCAAAAATGATTGATTCACGGAAATTGATTATGGTTGATGATTACTGCCATGATTTATTGAATAATTACATTTTTTCTACTGGATTTTGTGGTTTAAAATGTTCTGATAATTATTTTTATTATCTTTGGACATTTTTATTATCTGACACATTTGATACACTTAAAAATAATTTTTGTACTGGAACAACAATGCAAGCGATTAATAATAAAGACACGAAACTAATCGAATTTGTTTTGCCAGACGATATCATTTTATCCAAATTCAATGCAATTGCAGAACCATTATTTAAAGAAATTTATTACAACAATTTAGAAATTAAAAAATTGCAGAAGTTAAGGGACATATTACTTCCAAAATTAATGTCTGGTGAAATTGATGTTTCAGAGGTAAATTGTGATTTGAAAATTATCTCACCTATTTTATATAAAAAGAGTGAAAATTTGATATTAAGGAGTGATAAAATGAAAACAAAAATAATATCAAAAATACAAAACCAAATGAAACCTTATTTAAATCAAGGTCAATATCTAAAATTGACAAATTCATTATTAAATTCTTTTAAAGATATTGAATTGATTGATAATAATAATGAAATGAATGAAACAGATAATTTCAAGTTATTGAAATTATTTTTATCAGCAAAGCAAGTAGAAGGTTGTTCTGATAAAACAATTGTTTATTATAAATCAACAATTGAAAAAATGTTGTTAAAGTTAAAAAAACAAGTTTATAACATTACAACTGATGATTTACGAAAATATCTTTTTGATCATAAATATGCCAAAAATTCATCAAAAACAACCATAGATAATATAAGACGAATATTCTCAAGTTTTTTTTCATGGTTAGAGGATGAGGATTACATACTTAAAAATCCTGTTAGAAGAATACACCGGGTGAAAACAGGGCGCGTTGTTAAAGAAGTATTGACCGATGAAAATTTAGAAGTTTTAAGAGACAACTGTGATGAAATAAGAGATCTTTCTATGGTAGAATTATTAATATCAACTGGAATACGGGTGGGGGAATTAGTAAATCTAAACATAAATGATGTTGACTTTTATGAAAGAGAATGTGTTGTTTTTGGTAAAGGTGAAAGTGAAAGAGTAGTATATTTCGATGCACGAACAAAAATACATTTAATGGAATATCTGCAAACAAGGACTGACACAAATCCTGCATTATTTGTTTCGCTAAATAAACCATTTAAACGGCTAGGAATAAATGGAGTAGAAACTAGATTAAGGGAACTTGGTAAAAAATGCAATATAAATAATGTTCATCCACATAAATTTAGACGAACAATGGCAACAAATGCCATTGATAAAGGAATGCCCATAGAACAAGTACAGAAATTACTAGGACATGTTCAAATTGACACAACAATGCAATATGCAATGGTTAATCAAAGTAATGTTAAACTTGCCCATCGGAAATTCATAGGATAAAATTAAAAAGATAATTAAATAGATTTATATTTTATTAAAAATAATATAACAGTGTTATTAAATCTATGGAATTAATCAATAATGATACCAAATTGATAAAAAAAAATTAGTGAATAGAAGATAATGCCTATTCTAAATCACAATTTACCTCTGAAACATCAATTTCACCAGACATTAATTTTGGAAGTAATGTGTCTCGTAACTTAATTAATTTAGTAATTTCTGATTTTATAGTTACACTTTTTTTAATTAAAGGAAAAATTAAATCATTATATTCATTTAAAATATATTTTGGAGGCACAATTAAATCAATTTTTTTCAAATGTGTTGGTCCAAAGTTTAATTGAACACTACCACTACCCATTGTTAAAAGATGATGATAAAAACCTCTTGAAGTTAAATATGAATAAATATAAGAATAATGATTAAATGAATGCATTGGACTAAATCTTATAATGCTTGTGTTTAAACATAATGGAAGGTGCTCTCTTCTAACAATTGCATATCTACCTAATGTTCCTGATGATGAAATAACGAGATCCCATTCTTCAAGCATGAAATGAGAATATTTTCCTTCAGCTTCTTCTTTTGAAATCATGTTGGCAGTATCTAAAATCAAATCATTATTTTGAATACATCTAATGTTCAAAAAATTAACACCATTTTCATCAACATACTGCCAATTTCTTATACCTGGACCTTCTTGAAACTTAATAAAATCTTTCAATGGTAAGACATTCCAACCGTTTGGAATTTTACCTAACTTAGTATTATGAAATTCCATTTTTTTAAAAGGTTCAAAATCTTCAAACCAATTTTTGTAAAAAATTTTTATAATACTCTCTAAATTTTTGTTTATTTTCTGGTTGATTTCTATTTTATCATCAATTGTAGATAATAAATTAACAACATTATTTTGAACTTTTAAAGAGGGAATATTGATTGGAAATTCTTTTATTATATTTGAATTTAAATTTTGTTGTGCAGCACCAGATGCTAAGTTCAATAATTTTTCATAATTGCTATAAAGATAATAATAAACAAATTTCGGATTTGCTAATGATTTATCAATAGTTAAATTACAACAAGCTTGATTTGTAGTGAGATCAACCATGTTCATTGCTACTTTTGCAGCAGTTGCTCCATACATTGCAACAATCACAGAATCTTTTTTAACCCATTTTGCAGCGCTATTTTCAAAACCTTCATTTGTAATATGTTTTTCAGTATCATAGATTCTATTAAAATTAACTTCTTTAGTATTCAACCAAGGAATGTCTCCACCATAATATTCTTCATTTGTACTTTTTGGTGTGCCCCCACTTGAAACATTGGAACATAATTCCCCAACAGTTGTAACATTCCATTCTAAACTCAAATTTAGAATATTAATTCAGAATATTCTTTACTAATTATAATTCTATACTAGACACATCTATTTCTCCAGACATTAGTTTAGGCAATAGTAAATTTCTAAGATTTATTAATTTTGTTATTTCTTTTTTATTTTTTAATATTTTTAAGAAAATTGGTTCTCCAATTTTGTTAAATTTTTTCATTGTTTTAGCATCCGGTAAAACAAAATCCATATGAGTTATTGATTTTCCAGCATGTAATATAGTTGTTCCAGTAGCAAAAGTTTCAATAATATTTTGAATTCTTTTTGATTTTACAAGACAATATAAAAATACTTTAGTTATATTATCATTTTTTATTACAAGTTTCCTCATACCTGTGGAATATGCACCCTTCAATCCTATTTTAACAATTCCTATTGTTGCATCTAAAGATAAAACAATATCTGTTGGTTCTAAAATTTTATTTTTTGAAAGATTTTTATCTATATACACCATATTATCTCTTGATCCTAAATTCCCTACACGTATAAATGGTATGCAATTATCTTCTTTTTCTTCGTGATAATTTTTACTTCCAGGTTCAATACCAGATACAAAATCAACATATTCATCTAGCATTTCAACTGTCCATATTTTAGGAATTTCACCAAAATTTTCATCAATTTTCATTCCAACAGTATTATCATAAATTTCAAAATTAATAAACCAACTTTTAAATATTTCACTCAAAGTTTTTTCAAAATTTTTGTTTATTTCTTCATTTATAGCAATTTTTTTATCAATAGTTCTTAGAATTCCAATTATTTTCTTTTGATTCTCCATATTAGGATAAATTATTGGAAATTTTTTAAAATCTTTAAGAATAATTCTTGGAATAACTGATCCTGATGTATAAGTAGTTTGAATATATCTTTTAATAGAATGATTTTCTAAATAATATTTTAAAAATTCTGGCAGTATCTTGTTTTTATTTGCCCTTATGATTGCTATAGACGATAAAAGAACCATAGGATATTCTTCTTTGTAAATAAAAATATTTGATAAAGGCGATCCATCTTTTGCAATTAAAATATCATCATTTTTAGGAGAACATCCAGATTTAACTAATTTATTATAATCCTCTTCAGATATTTTTCTACAATCAGAATAATTAAATTTATATGTTCCCATATCTTTAACAGAGGCCATATAATAACCTTTTACTTGTGAAGGTGGACTATGGTGGGAACCATCTGTTACTAATTCGCATAAATCAATTAAAGTATCTTCATTAAACTCTAAACTCAAATTTATCACATCATTTATTTTTTATAATTCATCATCAAAACAATTAATATCAAGTAATTCATCAAATTCCCTATCAAAATCCCATGTAATTTCTGGATTTTGTTTTTCTGCATCAAAAGAAATAAATAAAGCAAAATTGTAATTAAATTTCTTTTTTAAACAATTTAACTTTTGAATATCTCTTTTTTTATCATATTCTGAAGCATCTTTTTTAATTTCAATAACTAAATGATTAAAATCCTCAAGTCTTTTATGAACAATAATGTCTGGAAGAACATGATTGAAGTTATTACAAATTCCAGATATATTTTTAATATTATTTATATCACGATTGTACTCACAATCAACATCCAAATTTTCAAACTTCTTATCTAAATAACATGCAATCTTATGAGATATTGTTCTTTCATTAGCCCCTATATCTAAAAGAATAATATCATTTTCCATGAATTGATTTAATACTTCATTAATAATATCAATTGTTTTTTCTTTAGAATATTCTCTAGAACTCAAACCCAATTTCCCCTAAACTTTTCCTAATTTTTTCTTCAAGTTCATTGGATTCTTTAAACAGTTCATCCAATTCCTCAGTTAATGTTTTCATCTTTTCTTCAAATGGGATTCCATCATCTTCCTCAGGCTTAAATCCAACATAACGACCGGGAGTTAAAATAAAGTCATGTTTTTTAATTTCATCTAAATCACTTACTTTACAGAACCCCTTCTCATCTTCTAAAGTTCCTTCTTCAAATTTAGTAAATGTATCAGCAATTAATTCAATATCCTCCTCAGTTAATTCACGTAATTTGCGTGAAACCATTGTTCCCATTTCCCGTGCATCAATAAACAATGTTTTACCTTTTTGTTTCTTATCCCTATTTAAAAACCATAAGCATACTGGTATTCCTGTAGTATAGAACAATTGTGTTGGTAATGCAACAATACCTTCTACCAAATCATCTTCAACAATAGATTGTCTAATTTTCCCTTCACCAGAATTTGTAGAAGAAAGTGAACCATTAGCTAAAACAAGACCTATTTTTCCTCTTGGAGATAAATGATGAATCATGTGTTGCATCCATGCAAAATTTGCATTTCCTTTTGGTGGAATTCCATATTTCCACCTTAAATCATCTTGTAATTGTTCTTGTCCCCATTTTTTAAGATTGAATGGTGGATTCGCCATTACAAAATCTGCTTTTAATGTTTTATGTAAATCATTGAGAAATGTATCTTCTTGATGTCCTCCAAGGTCTGCTTCTAATCCTCGTATTGCCAAATTCATTCTTGCCATTTTCCAAGTAGTAGGATTTGATTCTTGTCCATATATAGAGATTTTTTTAATATTTCCGCTGTGATTTTCAATGAAATTTTTGGATTGGACAAACATTCCTCCAGAACCACAGCATGGATCATAAACCCTTCCATCATACGGCTTTAAAACTGATACTAATGTTTTTACAACACATGCTGGTGTGTAAAATTCTCCTGCCTTTTTACCTTCAGTTTCTGCAAACATACTTAAACAATATTCATAAGTACGTCCTAAAATATCTTTTTTATCTCCTTTATCAGACATCTGCACATTAGTGAATATATCAATGACCGCACCTAATTTCTTTTTATCTAATTCAGGTCTTGAAAAGTTTTTAGGTAAAATTCCTTTAAGAGATTTGTTATTATCTTCAATAGCTTTCATTGCATTATCTATTGTAAGGCCATTTTCTTCCGTGTTTGCTTTTTTAGCAATTTCTTCCCATCTTGCTTCAGATGGAACAAAAAATATGTTTTCTGAAGTATATTCATCAATGTCTTCCTCGAATCCTTTCCCTTCATCGACAAGTTCTTGATATTTTTCTTCAAATTTATCAGATAAATATTTTAAAAAAATTAAACCTAATACTACATGTTTGTATTCAGCAGCATCCATTGAACCTCTAAGTTCATCTGCTGCATCCCAAATTTGTTTTTCAAATCCTATTTCACTACTATTTTCTACCATTTAATCACCTATGCTGTTCCATCAACCCATAATTCACATTGTGCTATAACTTTTTCTAAAGCAAAATTCATATCCTCTGGAGGATAATCATATTTTTTAAGTAATCTTTTTACTGTTCTTCTCATATTCGCTCTTGCGGATTCTTTTTTCTGCCAGTCAATTGTCCGATTATTTCTTAAAGACTCAGTCAATTCTTGAGTAATTTTAACTAATGTTTCATCATCATAAAATTGATGAATGTTCTTTGGCAAAGCAATAGCATTATAAAAAGCTAATTCCTCTTCAGTTAACCCTAATTTCTCTCCCTCTAAATGTGCGTCATGTAAAAGTTTTGCAATATTAATCAACTCTTCAATGACTTCGTCATTTGTTATATGACCATTAATATAATTGTTCATAGTTTGTTTTAGCAATTCAGAAAATTCCTCTGATTTTACAATATTTGTAGTTTTATAACCACTAACTTGGTCATTAAGTAGTTTTTCTAAAAGAGAAATTATTAAATTTGATGATTCCATTGCACGTACTTTATCTAAAAATTCAGAATCAAATAAGGATACTTCATCACTAACATTAATTACATTAATTACTCCAGTACTTTTAATAGACTGATTAAGTAATTCAGTAATTTGTTTGTTGATTTGATTAAAGGATAATTTATTATCAGAAGATACTTTAACAATTACAGTCCTAACTGCTTCAAAAAATGCAACTTCAAATCTTTCTTTTTCATTTGCCCTACTTCTACACAAAGATAACCATTTTTTAAGAATCAATGCTTCTTTTAAAAATGAATCTTTAGTTTCCCCACGAGATAAATCTTCCATGAAATTTACTCCCTCAGAAATAACTTGTGATCTCTTTAAATTACTTTCACCAAAGAAGTTAGAGTAGTCAAAACCATGGAACAAATCCTGACAAATTTCTAATTTTTCTTGGAACTTTGGATAAGCAATTTTATCAACATCCATATCCCCATAATTTTTATTATCCCTTTCAGTATATTCACTCATGGCTTTTTTAAGTTCAGATGCTATTCCAATGTAATCAACGACAAGTCCACCTTCTTTCCCTTTAAATACCCTATTAACACGAGCAATTGCTTGCATTAAATTGTGACCTTTCATTGGTTTGTAGACATACATTGTCGCAAGTGACGGAACATCAAATCCAGTTAACCATTTATCTACTACAATAGCTATTTTCATTGGATCTTCATCATCTTTAAATTTGTTTTCAAGTTCTTTTCTATAAGATTTACCTCCAATGATATTATACCATTCTTCAGGATCTTTATTATAATCACTAACCACTACTTTTACTTTTTCCTCCCAATCTGGACGTAACTCTAATATTTTTTTATACATTTTTATTGCAATTGCTCTTGAATATGCAACAATCATTGCTTTACCTGTTAATTCAATAGCTCGATTATTTTCATAGTGTTGTACAATATCCTGACAAATATCCTCAATTATTTCAGGAGCTCCAAGTAACGATTCCATTTTACTTAATTCACGTTTACTTCGCTCAATATTATACTCTTCAGCTTGTTCACGTAGCTCCCAATATTTATCATCGATTTTTTGCAATATGGTTTCATCTAATTTAACCTCAGCAATACGGCTTTCATAACTTATCGGTACTGTTGCACCATCCTCAACTGATTGAGTCATGTCATAAATATCAATGTAATTTCCAAATACTTCCCTAGTGCTTTTATCAGCTTTTGATATAGGTGTGCCTGTAAAACCGATATATGTTGCATTTGGAAGAGCATTACGGATTCTTCTTGCAGCGCCAATTATCATTTCACCAGTTTTAGGATTTACTCTTTCTTCAAAACCATATTGGCTACGGTGTGCTTCATCAGAAATTACTATGACATCATCCCTCTCAGTTAAAGATTCATCATAATCATCAAATTTTTGCATTGTTGTGAAAAATATGCCATTAGCTTGTCTGTCTTTTAGCAATGCTTTTAAATCTTTCATACTTGATGCTTGTTTTGGAGTTTGTCTTAAAAAGTCACTACATTTACTAAATTGTAAAAATAATTGATCATCTAAGTCATTACGGTCAGTTATTACAACAAAAGTGGGGCTTTCAAGTCTTTGTTGGAGTTTATTTACATAAAATATCATCGATAAGCTTTTTCCACTTCCTTGAGTATGCCAAAATACACCTGCTTTATGATTACTTCCAATAGCTTTAATAGTAGATTCCACCGCTTTATTAACAGCAAAATATTGATGATAAGCACCTAAAATCTTAATTTTTTTAGTTGAATCATTTGAAAATGTAATAAAATTCTTTAAAATATCAATGAATCTATTTTTTTCAAATATCCCTTCAAAAAAAGTCGTGAAATCTGCCCATTGTGTTGTTTCATAACTTCCATCTGTTGTTTTCCATTCCATAAATCTGTCTTCATTTGCAGTTATTGTTCCTGCTTTTGATATTGATAAATCACTCATTACACAAAAAGCATTATAATTAAATAAATTTGGAATTACTTTCATGTATTTTTTTAATTGAGTATATGCTTCTGAAGTATCAGTATCATCACGAGAAGGTGATTTTAACTCACAAACTACTAAAGGAATCCCATTAATAAATACAACAACATCTGGAATTTTAGTTTCATTATCAACAACAGTCCATTGATTGATTATTGTAAATAAATTAGAATCTAAATTATCAAAATTAATAAGTTTAACATGAGTAGACTCTTCTTTATTATTTTTCCAATAATTTACATTTATACCATTTTGAAGAAAATTCATAAATTTATTGTTTTTCTCTTCTAAAGATCCAATACCAAAATCTTGAATAGCTTCAATAGCTTTATCAACAGCTTCTTCATCTAATGAAAAATTAATATCATATAAATTTTCCAAATCTGATTTGAATAAAGGAGTAGTATAATCTCTTTCAATATCTGGACCATAATAATGATTATATCCTAAATTCTGAAACAATTCAATTATTGATTGTTCGTAGGAATTTTCATTATACAAAATATAACCAGCTCCATTTAATATTACAAGTTAAAAACAATATTGTTTTTAATAATAATTTTATAACAACTAATATTTATATTAAATTAATTAATATTAGCTAATTTTTCAAATAAAGAGTCTGTAAAATTTTATAGAATTATTTGATTTTTTATGTGTTTTTAAGACCAATTTTTCATTTAATAGTCTAAAAATGTCAAAAATCCATTTTTAGTTTTGTATAATTTTTATTTATTCTGGATTGATTTGTCTGTAGTAATTTTCTACTTTATTTGATGTTTTTGGTACTGTCTAGAATTTCACTTAATTATTTTAAATAATCAGATACGAAGGCGAAACTCTTCATAATAAATAATATCACATCTATGATTATTATTTTGAATTCTTGTTGAATCTTGAAAAGATAAGACTCTTCCTAAAAAATTAGCCTATTCAATAATTAATCGTTTGACTTGTAAAAGATAATCTTATCTTCACAAATAATCATGAATCAATGAAAAATAGTGGAAAAAAGAATTATAATAATTCTTTTCTTAAATCAATTGTGTCTTTTAAATCAGGCCCAGTAGAAATGATAGTTACCGGCACACCAGTTTCAGTTTGTATATCTTCAATGAAAGCTTTGGTTTCAGCGGACAATTCGCCGTAATCCTGTACACGAGCACAGTCAAATAATCTGTCAACACAAGTTAAAGCGATTTGAGTTGCACCGTTGATTCTGCAAGATTCCTTTGCAAGCTCCATATCAAAGTAACCAATTCTCCTACGTCTTCCAGTTACAACACCGTATTCCTCCAAACCTTTACTTTCTGCCTCTTTTTGAGTCATTTCGGTTGGGAATGGTCCTTCTCCAACACGGGAAATATAGGCTTTAAATACGTCAATGACCTCATCCACTTTAGTTGGTCCAACACCGACATCAGCGGCAAATGTGGATGCTGTAGTATCTTTACTGGTTACAAATGGATAGGTTCCATAGTAAAGGGATAGAGCGAAACCCTGTGAACCTTCGATAAATACCTCTTCACCATTGTCAATAGCTTCATTTATTTCAAGAGACACATCAGTAATGTATTCTTCAAGTTCCGGAACTTCACGGGCAAGGCCAATTGTTCTTAGAACCCTATCTGAGTTTGCAGGCCCGCAACCTGAACCAGTGCTTCCAATTTTTTTAGATAAATGTTTAGATGACTTATCCCTGTTCATGTGATCTTCGGTAATGATTGCACATCGAGGGTCTATACACATCCTTTCTTCAACACCATACTTTTTCAAGTTTTCAAATTCATCATATAATACATCAGGATTAACTAAAACTCCAGCACCAATCATAAGTTTAGCATCTGTATGTACAAAACCAGATGGGGTGAGCCTTAAACCATATTTTTCTCCGTTAAATTCAACAGAGTGTCCTGCATTTGGTCCAACACCTGCACGAGCAATAATATTAGGTTTATCATTGTCACAAAGGTAAGTGATGCATTTTCCTTTACCTTCATCCCCCCATGCTCCACCAACTAAAATACTACAAGTCATATAATAACTCCTTAATCATTAATAATTTGAAGATGATAAAAATCTTCATAACACTAATATTATATCCTTTATTATTTAAAAAACTTTTGTAATATTATAACAAAACAAAACAATTTAACAAAAAAGACAATTATTTTTTCTTATGAATCAACGGGTGATTTTCACACATCGGGTCTTTAATCAAATTTCTTTTCAAATGATAATTTAAGAAATAAAGCATCCAGTCATTTGAAAGGTCTCTTAAAGAGGAATCATCCAGCCTTTCAAATGGTGTGAAGAAATCCATCTGATTTCCACCTGCAGCAAATGCAACCTCATTAGTTTCAACCAACATGAAAAAATCGTTTCTGATGTTGTGGATATTGAAGTCCTCAACTGAAGAAACTGTTTTTTCGCTTTTAAAGTTATAGAAAAACGTGTTTAAATATTCAAAATCAATGAATCTTATTTCTTTTACTTTAAATAATATGTCTTCACTGAGCAATCGGTGTTTATAATTATATTTAGATAAGAATTCTATATCCCAGATGTTATTGTAAAATACTGTGAAAAATGAATCTTCAGCAAAACGAACAGTTAAAGACATTTCATCCCTGTATTTTGAACCGCCCAACTCAACGTCCCTGAACTCCATGTAGATTGAATCCTGAGAGACTTCAATTGAAGTCCATTTGCCTGAATTGATAATGACATCGCGAATTAATCTTAAAGACCGTGCATTCATTCTAACACCTGATTAGCTGTAAAAACATCATATGCCCCTTCAATCTCAAATTCCTTATCCTCATCATATAATTTGTCCCACTTGAAAGGATTAATCTCAATTTGGCTGTTAATTGTTTCATCCCAATTGACTGTGAAATCTTCATCTTTTAAATATTTGGATACGGTTTTGCCGATTTCAAGCGCCTTTATTTCATTGTTTTCAAAATCACCGAAGGTTATCCTTAATTTCTCATCAAAAATTGCCTCTTCCACATCTTCAAAAGTATAGAAGCAAAACCCTTCGGCCTTAAACCTGTTGTTAGCCAAATGAACATTTAATTCAAATGCATCCCCCACTCCTTCCCCAATATCATAACCGCAATTGTGGATCGCTACGATATTTTCAGAAGAAAGCCTTGAAAATGCATTTTCCAGTTTGGAAAAGTTATTATTTGATGAATCGGTCAGGGAAATATTGAAATTCGAAAAATCGATTTCTTCTTCCATAAACTGATCTTCAAGTATCTCCATGATTTCATCGGCTGAAAAAAATCCTGATTTAGCCAATAAATCTATCATGAACTCTATCTCTTCAACTAAATCAGCATCCATATAATCACTCTTCCCCGTCACCGAAAAGCAATATCCGTGTGACATTTCCCCTATCAGTAAATCCCGCCATTACACGAGACTCTCCGATCTTTGCAAGGGAAAACTCATCATGAGGTTTGAATTCATAACCTTTAAGTTTGGTATATGCTTCAAATGCGATTTTTGGATAAATATTGAAATTCTTTTGGAAAGTATAGTAAGTATTTCTGAATTTCTCAACAGTATTATTTTCTTTTATCAAATCAGACTTGACGGCTACAAAAATATCGATGCCATCTTCTGAAACTGCATAATATCCGTCCATTTTTAAGATAGGTACACAGGCCACCGCTAAAGTATGGCAATCATCATAAGTGGAATTTAAAATGGGAGTATTGAACTCGGCAATGCCGAACTTATCTCCAATAGCTTTGATTTCAAGGGCTCCCTGAATTAAATCCCTGCCAAAGATTTCCTCGCTATCCCATGCCCAAGACCACTGTTTGGACTCCTGCATATGGAAACCTAATATCTGAACTGGAAATACTATTTCGCCAAAGCGAACAGTTCCCCTTTCAATGTCCAAATCTCCAACGGTTTCGCCAATTAATTCAGATAGATTTTCTTGTTTGTCAAGACCTAAAGCACCATATTTGGACAATACTGTTTTGAATGAATCATCTTCTTCAATACTTATTGCTTTTTCTATTTTTTTCAATTACAACACCTAAAATTCTAATTTTGAAATTCTGTCCATTGCTTCTTTTGTATTTTCTAATGTATTGAATGCAGTAAGCCTCAAATAGCCTTCCCCGCTTGGACCGAATCCGGAACCTGGAGTTCCAACAACATTTGCATCATTTAATAAAATATCGAAGAAATCCCATGAATCCATGTTTTTTGGAGTTTTCACCCAAATATAAGGTGAGCTAATGCCTCCGTAAACTTCCAACCCAATATCAGTTAAACTTTCACGGATAATTTTAGCGTTTTCCATATAATAGTCAATTACTTCCCTGATTTGTTTTTGGCCTTCTACAGAATATGTGGCTTCAGCCGCTCTTTGAACAGGATAGGATGCGCCATTAAATTTAGTGGTTTGCCTTCTATTCCATAAAGGATTGATTTCTACCTCTTCACCATCTGCAGCATAACCTTTTAGTTGTTTGGGAACAACCGTGTATGCGCAACGGGTTCCTGTAAATCCGGCGGTTTTTGAAAAGCTTTTAAATTCAATAGCTACTTCCTTTGCACCTTCAATTTCGAAAATACTGTGAGGAACGTTATCTTCATTTATAAATGCTTCATAAGCTGCGTCAAATAAGATTAATGATTTGTTTTCTTTTGCATAATCAACGAAAACCTTTAATTGATCTTTTGTCAATGTTGTACCTGTTGGGTTGTTTGGATAGCATAAATAAATTATATCAACACTTTCATCAGGCAATTCTGGAATAAAATCATTTTCCGCATTACATTTAAGATAGGTTAAACCTTCATACATTCCATCATCAGCCATTTCCCCAGTTCTTCCAGCCATCACATTAGTATCAACATAAACTGTATATACTGGATCGGTTACAGCGATTTTATTATCAGTTCCAAAGATTTCTTGAATGTTTCCAGTGTCGCATTTTGCCCCGTCGCTAATGAATACTTCTGAAGTATCCAGCAAAACGCCGTATTTTTTATAATCCTCTACAATAGCTTCAGCTAAAAACTCATAACCCTGTTCCGGACCATATCCTCTGAATGTTTCACCATCCTCCATTTCATCAACCGCTTTTCTGAATGCATCAATTACAGCAGGCGCCAATGGTTTTGTAACGTCCCCAATACCCATTTTAATTATATCAGCATCAGGATTATTCTTTACAAATTCTTGTTCTCTTCTAGCTACCTCAACAAAAAGATAGCTGCTTTTTAATTTGAGATAGTTCTCATTAATTTTAACAACCATGATCAATCCTCATTAATATCAATCTAATCTATATTAGATTTTTGAAATATATAAAATGAATGATTATTTAAAATTACCTTTTAACTAAACATTAAATCAGAAAATAATTATTTGAACAGAAATTAGACCAAACAATTATATCGAAAAAAATAATTATTTAAAAAAAGTTATATTAAAATCTAAGTTGTTTAAGATTTTATTTTGAAAAATAGTAATGTCATATTCAAAAGAAATTGACTCTTTCAAAAACTTTGTTGATTTTCAAAATCCTTTTTGCGATTGTCATTCCAAATTAAATCTCTGCGATAGATTCGTTTTAAAACACCTCGTTTGGTCTTGAATGTTCTTTTTCTAGATTTTGGCATTGTTTTTTGGAAGGCATTTTCAATTTTGTTACTTGTTTTTTCAATTCGTTTATCTTTTAAGTGATGAATAAAGCTTTTATATCGAGGAGTGATTGATTTTCTGATTATTTTGTAAATAACTGGATGAAAATCATCTTTGCGATAAATTAAAGATTGTACTTCATTTTTGAATTCATCGTAATCATTTAAATCGAATAAATCTTTGATTATTTTCAGTTGTTTGTGGCATTCTTGATATTCTTCGTCAGAAATGAGATTTTTATCTTTAAAAGTTTTTAATTGTTTATTTAAACTTTTTTTAGTATGGAAAATACATAATTGGTGTTTAAAACCTAGTTTTGGTATAATTGAGGCATATTTTTTATCTAAATCTGTTGTGATTGCAATTTTATTTTTATTTACTGTAGATTCTCTTAAAAACTTCTCAACAGTGTTTTCATCTTCAGTATCGTAAATTGCATCGGCTACGATGCAATTTGAAATTGAATCAAGTAAGGTGTGTCGATATTTCCATTCTCCATTGATTTTTATCCATTCTACATCAAAGACATAATATCCCGAGCAACGACCTAAATCAAATTCTAAAATGTTTTCATCAACAAAAAGCCAATTTTCAATCGTTTGATGTGAAACTGTTATTCCAAAGAATTTTTTAAAAGATTTACAAACATTTTTCAAGCTTCCCAGATAATCTGAAATTAAATGCTCTGATTTACTTTTCAATTCATTCGTAAAATTACTGTTTTTATCAACAAGACTTGTTAAATCAGTTTGAAAGGTTTTACCACAACGTTTACAAATATAACGCTGAACTTTCACCTTAGTTTTGCCTATTTCTTTAAATACTAATGTTCTTTTTGTAAAACCATATTTAACTACATGACGAGTTCCACAATGAGGGCATCGAGCTAAACTCATTTTAAAATACGGAACATCCTTCTTAAAACTCAAATCAAAAGATTTCAGAGCCTTTTGACAGGATTTAAAAATTTTCACAAAACGAGGATCTGAAAGGACAAATCCATCATTAAAATCACAAAATATATATTGTTTAACATCTAAAATACTATTTGGAGTATTTGTTTTTTGATTAGGCATAATAAAAACTTTTACTCCACCTATTTATTAAATTTAACTATTTTTAGACAAAATTAAAAATTCCAAACTAATTTTCATCAAAAAATTTCAAATCAACAAAGTTTTTGAAAGAGCCAAGAAATTATATATGAAAATATTTAAATTATCTATATAACATAATTATATACAGACTAAATAAGGGTTGAAAAAAATGAATATGATAACTATTTTAATTTGGATAACTATTGCAATAATCGCTGCAATAGCCATAATAAGTGTTAAACTACATTACCGAGGCGATGAATTAGAACACGAAGAAGGATCAATACTGACAAGTACAGAAAGCATAAACAATGCATTAAACTTTGGTAAAGAAAAATTAAATACAAATGACAATTATCCAAGCACACACAGTAGTTTATCTCAAAATGACAACAACCTTAACTTATTTAGAAATGATGATGAACCAAATGATGCTCCTATTGTTCCGGAAGTTGAAAATACTGACCTAACAAATTATGAGTACCACTCTGAAAATCAAGTACTTATTAATTACGATGATAATGTTGAAAAATTTCAAGAACCAATTAAACAAAACCAGATGGATATTATGACTCAAAATAATAAAGACACCGGCGAATTAAAAGACTTATTCACAATCGATGAATTAATCAAGGAATCTAAAAGGAAAGATAGTGAAAGAGAAAAAGAATCACAAAAAATCGGCAAAATTGAAGATGACACTGAATTAGATGAAATTAAACAGAGCATTAAAAATAAAACTCAAGAACCACTAATCGAAGAAGTAATTGCTGAAGAGGAAAATAAAGAAACATCAATTGAACACATCATTGACGAGGATAAAAAAGAAAGCGAAATTCCATCTGTTGCATCCCAAAAAGATATTGATGAGGCAATAAATACCGCTTCCAGAGACAGCAAAAAAGAAGAAGTTGAAAGTGTTTCTGAAGAAAACAACATTACTGATTCATTATTAAATCAAAACGCTCCTAAAATCTCTGAACCTGCCTTGAAAACACCAAACAAAGTTAAAACCAAAGATTATGAACTTGGAGCTTCTATTGATGATGTTGATTTATTTAAAGAAGATGAAAAAGAAGAAGGCATGGATTTAGATTACAGAAAAGATTTAGATAAATTTACAAATAAAATTAAGGAATCAACAATTTTCCAAGAAGTTAAAGACTCTTCAATTTTACAAAATGTCAAAGGCAAATTATCTAGTGAAACAGAGGAATTGCCTCCAAAACAAGATGAAATACCGCAGGACGAGTTCATCAGAACCGTTAATGAATATGAGTATGATGAATATGCTCCAATTATTAATGAAACCCATGTTGACTTTGATGCAAGCTATGAAGAATACCACGATCAAAGATTAAGGCAGGAAAATACTAAACGTGTATTTAATATGGCTAAAAACTCACCAGAACCAGAAGTAGCAAAACAAAAAATACCTGAAATCAAAAGCAAACCTGCAAGAGACAACATTAAAGTTAAATTAAATAATGATGAAGTCGTGCTTAAAAAAGGTGATGAAATCATCTTCAACCATGCTGGTGAAACCTATTCAAGCCAAGTTTATGCAATAAACGGTGATGATATCTCAGTTAAGTACAGACGTAAAAATATTATGATTAAACCAAGTGATATTAAAAAGATATATTGAGAATATCTTTTTTTATTCATTATTGTTTATTTTATATTCCCCATTTTCAACAATATATTTTGGTCCGCTTATTTTTAAAGAACGTATAATGTTTAAATAGAAATCATCCAATTCCCTATCAGCATAAGGATAAGTGAATTCGAAAAAATAGAGATTATCATCTTTTACATATAAAAATTCATTACGCCTTAGTTCATTTTCACCATCTGAAAATGAAGAAACGACCATATAATAAATATCATCATTTATTGCTATGAAATCTGAATTAATTAACTCTATCTTATCGTTGATGGCCGCATTTTTTTCAATGTCCGCCCTAATCTCTGGAAGTCCCGCAAGAGTCGGTGTTGTTGAAAACTTAATTGACATTGGAATTTTAGTATTTACCAAGTATAACTCAGTAAATTCATTCTTTCCGGGAACCGGTTCAAAATCTTCAGGTATTTGAAGTGTTGAAAATCCATTTGTAAACACTGTCACTTAAATCACCTATTTATGAGCATAATAAAATATTAATTCATCACCTGCAATTTCATCAAGCCTTGCAAATCCCACTCTTTCAAACTGAACAATGTCTCCAACTTTCAAATCTTTAAGTGCACCTTCACCTAAACCTGTTTTAAGAGATGCATCATCCATAACAATTTTAACATTAACATTGTTTTCCACTGGAACCCATTGGATAATTCTGGCTTTGACTTCTCTTGCATCTTCAAATGAAGTTGAATGATAGGTTACCTCATCACCACTGATGTTTACATTAACCGCATCCATTAATCTAAATATTCCCTCAGCAATATCTCCTTGTGCAAGATATGCTTTTCCGTCAAACGGCAAATGACGATTTCCCCTGTCCATATGATCAGCATGCAAAGGTCTTTCAATATCAACTTTGCCGTCACTGTAACCGTCAATTTCGATTAGCTGCGGATTTTCACAGAAGAAATATCTATTAGCTATCGGTTCTAAAAGACTGCGATTTAAACCGTAAATCTTCTTCCAGCTAATTGCAGAGTCAGCCATTTTAACTCCAATTTCAATGATTAAATCATAAATGGTTTTAGCTTGAATTCCTCTTCTTTCAATAGCTCTTAAAGTACCAAGTCTTGGATCGTCCCATCCAGAGTAAGTGCCATTTTCAATACCTTCCTTAGCTTTTGAAGTGCTGAGTGCAATATCTTCCATTTTCAGTCTTCCATAATGGATGAATTCCGGCAAGTCCCAACCCATATGGCCATATAAGTATTTTTGTTTTTCACTGTTTGCTAAATGGTCTTTTCCTCTAAGCACATGAGTCATTCCCATTAAATGGTCATCAACAGCAACTGAGAAGTTCATCATGGGATAAATTCTATATTCTGTACCTAATCTTGGGTGAACTTCATCAACTAACCTCATTGCAACCCAATCGCGAATAGCTGGATTTTTATGATTAATGTCTGTTTTAACTCTAAGTACCGCTTCACCAGTTTCCATTTCGTCGAATTTATCCCATAATTCAAGGTTTTCGCCTACATCATTGTCGCGGCATGGGCAGGATTTGCAATTGTCCTTTAATTCTTTAAATGCTGCACCGTCACAAGTACACATATAAGCTGCACCCTTTTCAATTAATTGGCGAGCATAATCATAATAAATTTCAAATCTATCAGATTGATAAATTATTTCATCCGGATTGACCCCCAACCATTTCAAATCTTCAGGAATCATTTCATAAGCAGGTTCGAATATCCTTTTCGGGTCAGTATCTTCAATCCTTAAAATCAATTTGCCACCATATCTTTTGACATATTCAGCATTTGGCACTGCTGCTCTTGAGTGTCCAATATGAAGCGGTCCGCTTGGGTTTGGAGCAAATCTCAATACAATGTTTTCATGAGCTCCAGGGAGTTCTTGAAGGCCTGTTTCTTTTACTTTAGGTTTTTTCTCTTGAACTTCAACCCCATATTTTTCCATTTCACTAGCCTGCTCTTCTGGTGAAAGTGCATTTACCTGTGCTACAATTTTACCGGACATCGGGCTAATTTCTTTAGCCTTGCTCCTAAGTTCAGGTTCGTTTGACATGATTGAACCCATTACAGCTCCAGGATTTGCAGATCCTTTATGTTTAGCTGCATTAAGCAAAGCATGTTTATAGATAATCTTTTCTAAATCATTCATTTAATCATCACAATTCAATAATTTCCATTATAAAAATAAGTAATATTATTTATTTAATTGAAGATATATAAACATTAAGAATAATATGGGTATGAAATAAATGAAGCTTGGAAAAACTAATTTGGAAGTTAATAAAAATGGATTTGGAGCACTGCCTATCCAGAGAAGAAATTATGCCGATTCTATTGAAATATTGAAAACCGCATATGACAACGGCATTGATTTTTATGATACTGCACGTTTTTATACCGATAGCGAATCCAAACTGGGATGTGCTTTTGAAGATGTGCGTGAAAATATTTATATTGCGTCAAAAACCGGAATGGAAAGTGTTGAAGAATTTTGGAGAGATTTGGAAACATCCCTTAAAGAATTGAAAACAGATTATCTCGATCTTTATCAGTTCCACAATATTTCATTTTGTCCAAAAGAAGAAGATGATTTATACAAAGCCATGATAAAAGCCAAACAAGAGGGCAAAATTAATCATATCGGCATAACTACCCATAAAATCACGATTGCCCATGAAGCACTTGATAGTGGACTTTATGAAACCTTACAATATCCCTTTTCATATTTAAGTGGGGCTGAAGAATTGCAGCTTGTTGAAAAATGCAGGCAATTAGATGTCGGTTTTATTGCCATGAAAGCAATGGGCGGTGGGCTTTTGAAACAATCAAAAACAAGTTATGCATACATTAACCAATTTGATAATGTATTGCCCATATGGGGAATTCAACGCCTAAGTGAACTTGAAGAGTTCCTATCATATCCAAACGATTTACTTTTAGATGATGAAACTAAAAAAATTACTGAAAATGATAAAAAAGAATTAGGTGACAACTTTTGTAGAGGTTGCGGATATTGTATGCCCTGTCCTGAAGACATTAACATCAGTTTATGTGCTAGAATGTCACTTTGGATTAGGCGATTTCCAACAGAACCTAATCTGGACGAGAAAACTCAAGAAATTATGAAAAAAACCCTAGATTGCATAGAATGCTATGAATGTGTTGATAACTGCCCATATGAACTGGACATTCCAGAATTATTAAAAGAAAACTATGACGATTATATGGATGTTTTAGAAGGGAGGACAATAATATGAAACAATGCATAGAAAATCCGAATGATGTTGACTGGACAAAATTTTGGGCTGAAAAGCTATCAAAAAAAGTAGATAAAGACTGGGACAAAGCGGCTCCGGGATTTTTTAAAAGAACAAAAAAGGAAGACTATTATAATGCACTATTTGATAGATTAATCCTTGATGAAAACGATACGGTCTTAGATGTAGGTTGTGGTGAAGGATCTGTTACAATACCCATAGCTAAAAAAGTTAAAAAAGTAATTGGAATTGATTCATCCCCGAAAATGTTGGAATATTTGGAAAAAAGAGCTAGAGATGAAGATGCTTCAAATATAGAAACTATATTAAAACCGATTGAAGAGATTAGTTATGATGAAATTGGGGATGTTGATGTTGTTGTCTGTTCAAGATCTCTAAATGGCATTATTCCAATTGAAGATGTATTATGTGAATTGAATAGAATAGCCAAGAAATATGTTTTCATAACTATTTTTGGACCTGAAAATAAAAAAATCGAAAAAGACTTCGATGAAGAATTAGGCATTAAAACTGAGGATTTTCCAGACTATAATTATTTCTTCAATATACTGTTCAATATGGGAATTTATGCAAATATTGAAAGATTTGACTTGCAGAATTACCGTAAATATTCAAGTATTGAAGAAGCAATGGACAATGGCAAATTCAGACTTGATTTATACTCGGATAGTGAGAAAGAATTGTTAAAGGATTATTTAAAAAGAATTTTAACATATGATGAGGAATCTGAAAAATACTATACCATTAAAGATAAGGCCGACTGGATAATTATCTGGTGGTGCAATAAAAATAAAAAAAATTAGTCCTTAATTTCTTCAAAATATTCAGGACCTAACCCACATAAAGGGCAAACATAATCATCAGGCAGTTCATCGCCTTCAAATACATAATCGCAAACTTTGCATCTCCATGCCATATTATCACCTTTAATAAAAAAAAATGGGCGATTAATCGCCCACCATATCTAACAACAAATAATGAATTTAATCACTTTTGATCATGGTCAAAATCATTTTGTAGGGAGTATTTTCAGCCTGAAGTGCATGCGGTTCATTTGCAGGCATGATAATAATTTCACCCTTTTTAACAGTGTGCTTTTCACCGGAGATTGTTATTTCAGCTTCACCATCAATAATTTGAACCATCGCATCAAAAGGAGCTGAGTGTTCAGATAATCCTTGACCCTTATCAAAGGCGAAGAATGTTACTGTTCCAAGCTCTTTTTTAATTACTTCCCGGCTTACTACACTGTCTTTTTCATACTGCACTAAATTTTCAATATCCAATGCTTTTGATTTTAAATTTTCCATAATTATTCTCCTAAAATTCTTTTAATGTCGACTAAAGCATTGCCAGAAGTAGGAGTCAAATTATAGTTTTCAACCAAAACATTTATGATATCATCGTTACACCATGCAGGAAGCACAGGCCCAAGCCACATGTCAGTTTTACCTAAGTAAAGTAATGCCCAGAGAACTGCTACTGCTTTTTGTTCCATCCAACTGAGAACAATTGTCAATGGCAGTTCATTTAATTCCATGTCAAATAAATCACATAAAGCAAGTGCAACATCTACTGCTACGATAGTATCATTACATTGACCAACATCCAATAATCTTGGAATTCCTTCAATGTCGCCTAAATCCAAGTCGTTGAATTTGAATTTACCGCAAGCTAAAGTTAAAATAACAGTGTCTTCAGGTAAGTTTTGCACAAAGTCTCTGTAGTAGTCATTGTGTTTTGCTGCTTTGTCACAGCCACCTACTACAAAGAATCTTCTAATTTTACCTTCTTCCACTAATCTTTTAATAGTATCAGCATGTTCAACAATAGCTCCTGCACTCCAACCGGTTGTAACTGCAGTTAATTCTTCAGGCTCCAATCCTCCTAAAGATCTTGCACATTCAATTACTTCTGAGAAATCATAATCTTCTATGGTTTTAACTCCTTCAAGTTTCGCTACATCCATAGTGAACATTCTTTCCTTGTATGCATCAAGTGCTGGCAAAACACAATTACTGGTTCCAACAATAGCTGCATTGTATTTTTTAAAGGTTGTTCTTTGATCATGCCATGCCCCACCTAATTGTCCTGCTAAATTTTTATATTTGTTTAATCCAGGATATCCGTGAGCCGGCAACATTTCAGAGTGAGTGTAAACCTTAATATCAGTTCCTTCTACTTGTTTTAATAATTCTTCCAATGCTTTTAAGTCGTGACCGGTTACAATAATAGCCGGCCCTTCTTGTGCTCCAACTTTTACCTCTACAGGTCTTGGTTCGCCGTAAGCATCAATGTGAGCGTCTTTGAGTAATCTCATTACATCAACACTGATTTTACCTGCTTCTAAAGCTAATGCCACCAAATCCTCAGTATCAAAGTTAACATTAGTTAAAGTAGTATACAAACCTTTAGTTAAAAATGCATCAATTTCAGGATTGTATTTACCTAAAACATTTGCATTGTAGTTGTATGCACTGATTCCTTTCATAGTAAAGATTAAGTTATCCTGTAATCTTGCTACGGTAGGTTTTTTACCACAAACTCCACTGATAGTACATCCAGTACCATGAGCGGTTTGGGAACATTGATAACAAAACATATCTAAGCCATTATCTGCCATAATAATATCTCCTAAATATTTATAATTATAAATTTAACCTAAAGTATATATAAAGATTTTGTCACTTCTCAATGGTGAAAAGTAACAATTTATATATTACATGAGACAATTCATAAACATGGACGAAAATATAAATCTACTTAACAAAATCGGATTAACAATGTATGAATCACAGGCATACCTGGCATTAACATTATTAATTTCAGCAAATGCAGTTGAAATAGCTGAAAAAGCAGAAATACCACGATCAAAAATATATGGCGTTTTAAAAAGACTGGCTGAAAAAGATTTTATTGAAATAGAAAGCGGACGTCCACTGACATACAATGTTAAATCCCCTGTTGAAGTTTTAACACATGAAAAAGAAAGACTTAACAGTGAAATTGATGACGGAATAAGTAGACTAACCAATATTTATGAAAACGGCATGAATCAAGTCCAAGCCCCAATTTGGAGGATTTATGGAGTTGATAAAATTATCGCTCAAGAGTTGGAAATCATTAAAAGAGCTAAAAAATCAATTAACATGAGAATTGGGTTTTTATTTGAAGGTGAAGGGGAAGCATTAGTAAAAGCACTTCGTAAAAGGTCCAATTTGAAAATAAACATCCTAGCTTCACCAACTTGCTACATTAACAATGAAGAATTTGACATTATTTCATTATTTAGAGAAAAAGACATACCTATTCAAAAAGCAGACATCCCATTTGTTAAAGTTATCATATCTGATTCAAGAGAGATGATGCACACATATACTAAATTTACAGAAAATAAGCTTGATGTAGTTCCCGAAACAGCTATTGGAATCTGGAACAAATACGAAGATATTGCTAAAAACTATGATGACCGGTTTATAAACCAATTGAAGAAAATTAAAAATAAGAAAAAGAGTTAAAAAAAACTCTATAGTTTTTTAAAGTTTATGAACTTAGTTAATCCCCATCTAAATAACACGACACCAGATGCGCCACCATTCATTGCATTTTTTGCATCTTTAAATAGTGCTTTATAGGATAATTTTTTGATATTGGAATCGGATTTATAAGTTAAGATACCTGACCAAATTTTAGCCCCATTAGATTGTTTTACAAACTTTTTAGTTGTTTTTTTAATCCATTTCGAACCTGCATGGTAATTTCCCTTATAAACCATAGGGACAACAACATCCAGATACTTGGACATTGTAGGAACATCCTGAGCATAATAATGCTTCATACAAGACGGTTCAGGCATGACTGCTGCAGACATGACACATTCTGAGTTTATGCTTCGAACAGAAACACTGGCTTTTTTTATAAAATAATTAACAGCATTAACTGCATTCTTATATTTATAAGCATTTCCGCCAAACCTTATATAATCAAATTGTATTCCGTCAACGCCCTTCAAACCAGCATAGTATTTTGCCTTTTTAATCATTGTATTCATGAATTTGTAATTATAAACACCTTTTTTGCTTACAGGGTGTATGAATTTTCCGTTTTTATAAAATACCGCCATCCATATGTGAACTTTCATTCCATATTTATGGGCTTTCTTAATCCATTTCAAAACGGTACCCTTACCATATTTTGAAAATACTGTGTGAAGTAAGAAAATGTGCTTTGTTCCAAGTTTAGCAAGTTTTTTAAGCTTGACTTTTTTCATGCTCCATTTATCTACCCAATATCCATGTCCTTTAGATAATTTTGATTTGACAAATATCTTAAAAGTGCCTGATGCATTCAAATAAATTCCATTTCCGCAAGAACAGCATTGAATCACATAGGTTCCTTTTTTTAGACTTAAACTAAATGTTGCAATGCCCTTAGAATCTGTTTTGGCAATGTAAGTTTTACCTCCCACTTTAATAGTGATATTTTTAGAGGAAACAGGATTTCCATAAACATCGACTAATTTAAGCTGAAACAGGGATTTCAATCCCTGGCGATAATTAATATCCTTGTCTACAACATCAAGATAAGTAACCAACTCCGGATAAACTGTTATTGTAGCCGTGCCATTTGATGAAGTATAATTTTCATCACCTTCAAAGGAATAACTCACATTATAAATTCCAGTTGTAAGTTTGAAATTTATAACTATCTGTCCATATGAATCTGTTGTTTTATTATAGACAACATTATTTAGATTAACAACAATTGATTTATTAGCCAAACTACTTCCATTTGAAGTTAATGTGACTTTAAATTCATCACTATAATCAGTGTATGAAGTTTTATTATCTGCGGAAATGTCGGTTGATGATTTATTCACATTACAAGTATCGTTAATGCCTAAAGGTATTGGCATGTCATCTTCAATTATAGATAAATTATCACAAGTGACATTTTCATTTGCAGAAGTTAGCGAAATTGTTGAAAATAATGCTAAAAGAATAATAAAACAAAATATTATTTTATTGTTCATATTAACAACCACATAATAGTTATATTATCAGATTACTTAAATCTTTCTTAAATCAAAATAAATTTTAATTTGATATTCGCTGGTTCAGTCTCTTTTTTTGTTAATTCGCTTTAAAGATCATACGCCTCCACTGACTTTAGTTGATTTTGTAATTTTTGCTCAACTTCCATATGATCCCGTAATTTTTAACTTCAGGTTAATTAAAACGTTAATTTTAACAGAACACTTAAAATAAAAAAAAAGCTATATGATTTTTAATAATACTTTTTTTAAAAAAAATAATAATTTAATATTATTAATTTATTAATAATTATTACTTTTTTGAAAAATTAATAAAAACACGAACATAAATAAAAAAAGAAAAATTAACTGTTAAAATAAAAGGAAATGAAACTTAACAGAGATATGCCTTATTTAAACTCATTATTTTAAATTTAATAATGAATAACCTCAAATACTCAAAAATAAAATATTGTTAAAAATAATATTTAAATGAGTATAAGCACATTTTGAACTTGAATTAATAAATTAAGAAAAAATCAATTACCATATACCTTAAAAAGCGTAAATAATATGATAAAAGAAAAACTGATAAATTTAAACAATAATTAAAATAAGAAACATTTATAGGCTTATTACTATTAACTATTATTTGATTATTATAACAAAATAATCAATTTCTACATCAGTATTAAAAAAATAATTAGTAAATCGATTTTATTATCAAACTTTGCCTACGTGATATAATATTATAATTTACTTTTTATTTTTTTAAACAATATAATGAAATACTCAATTTCTACATAATCATTAAAAAGATAATCAACAAATTAATTTTATCCTAAAACTAACATTTTAATATAAAAATTATAATTTACCTTTTATTTTTTTAAACAAAAGTTATTTTTATATCAACTATATAATTTATCATTACTAATATTATTATATTTGATAAAAATTTATAAAAAAAATATTATTTAATATAAATTAAATATGTAATAATTAATACATTTTCAAAAAATATTATTCTTTTTTATTTGAGTTGAATCATGTAATAAATGAATTACAATCTTGAAAAAAACAATTCATTGCCCTCCTATTAAATTAAAATTCAAAAAAAGCGCCCCAATTAAATATTTCAATATCCATTTGACCATTATAAAAAAAATTTAAAAATAATACTTTCAATCAGATATTTAAAATTTAAAGTCATTTGGTAAAAATAAACTCAAAAATCATCTAAAAATAAATATTAACAATGAATAAACTTAAAAAATCAATTTAAATAAATTATAAGTGTTTTTAATTATAGTAATCTTTATATGATTATTACTTGTAACTAATAATGATTATTTTACAAAAATAATCAGTATTAATAGTAGTATTAAAATATTGCTTGAAATTGTTCACGAGAATATTTTAATATGAATTTTAAGGAGGTTATTAATGAAAATATATGATGACAATCTAGATTTATATGGTCCAGATGGAAAAATTTTAGAAGAATCTGCACCTCTTGAATCTATTAGTCCCCTTAAAAATTCTGCTATACAAGAGATGATTTATGATATTAAAAGATCATCTGCTGTTAATTTAGCAGGTATCGAAAAAGGTTTAAAAACAGCAGCAATGGGTGGAAAATCCACATATATTCCAGGTCGTGAATTAGACTTGCCGATTGTTGAAAATGCTGAACTTATCGCAAGTAAGATTAAGAAAATTCTTCAGGTTAATGAAGATGATGACACAACCGTCAATATTATCAACGACGGACAACAATTGCTTGTCCAACTTCCAGAAGAACGATTAAAAGTCGCGGCAGATTACTCAGTATCAACACTACAGACCGGTGCTGCAACAATTCAATCTATCATAGATAGCTTTGACATAAATATGTTTGATGCATCAACAATTAAAACCGCAGTAATGGGAGCATATCCCAGAACCGTGGATCTCTCAGGTGCAAACATCAGTGCTCTTTTAGGACCGCCAGTGCTCCTAGAAGGATTAGGATACGGTTTAAGAAATGTTATGGCAAACCATGTAGTAGCAATTACCAATAAACAGACATTAAATGCCGCAGCATTATCCTCAATTATGGAACAAACGGCAATGTTTGAAACTGGAGATGCAACAGGAGCATTTGAGAGAATGCACTTATTGACTATGGCCTATCAAGGTTTGAATGCTAATAATTTAGTTTTCGATATTGTAAAAGAAAACGGCAAAGGAACAGTTGGAACTGTAATCCGTTCATTAGTTGGAAGAGCTATTGAAGATAATGTTATTAGAGTTGCTAAAAAGATGCCTTCAGGATATAACATTTATGAACCTCAAGACTGGGCTTTATGGAATGCATATGCTGCAGCAGGATTGCTAGCGGCAGTTATTGTTAATGTAGGTGCTGCAAGAGCAGCGCAAGCAGTAGCATCAACAGTATTGTATTATAATGACATGCTAGAATATGAAACTGGACTTCCAGGCGTAGATTATGGTAGAACTGAAGGTGTTGGTGTAGGATTCAGTTTCTTTTCCCACTCAATTTATGGTGGTGGAGGACCAGGTACATTCCATGGAAACCACGTAGTAACAAGACATGCAAAAGGAACTGCAATTCCTTGTGCATCAGCAGCAATGTGTTTGGATGCAGGTACTCAGATGTTTTCAGTTAAAAGAACATCAGCATTGATTGGAATTGTATATGGTACAATAGACAATCTTAGAAATCCAATTCCGAATGTGGCTAAAGTTGCAGGAGAACTTAAAAATAAACTTTAAAGGTGTTTTTATGGATGAATCAAAAAAAATTAATGTTATTGACATTAAAATTACCCCAGATAGATATTTGAAACCGGATACTGCCGAAAAAATATTAAATGAAATTTATAAGCTCGAAGGTCAGCAAAGAGTTTTAATTCATGGCCCATCAATTCCTTTAAAAGTATTTTACGGTCCTGGAAAAGGACATGTCGTTAACCATACCGACCGCAAGAAGATAAGTGTTCATGGAAATGATGTTGAATTAAGAGTGATGGTAGGAGAAATTGTAATTACAGTAGACATGTCTAAATTTAATGAGTTTATGGATGAATTACAATTGATTTTAGATGAAAATGTTCCATGCAATTATTATTTATTAGTAGGTATTTTTACAAGGACAAAATCAACAATTTCTGACTATTTAAAATATGGAAACAATTTTGAAAGTGTTATTGATGATCGCTACATTGGTTTAGTTGATTCACGTGCAAAAACAGCAGAAACCGTGAAAGTTATTAGATAATATTATGTTGGTGAATTATGGAATATAAAGCTCAATATTGCCCAGGTGAAACAAAAATTGCTGAAAATAGGCGAAAACACATGAATCCTGAGCATAACTTTAAAAAAATTAGGCAAATATCTGATGAAGGTTTAGTTAAAATACTAGGCCATAGAAACCCCGGTGAAAGTTATAAAACCGTACATCCTCCTTTAGCAGAAATGGAAGATGATGGAGATATAATTAAAAAAATCGTTGAACCAACACCCGGAGCAAAGGAAGGGATACGTGTTAGATATATCCAATTTGCAGATTCAATGTATAATGCCCCAGCACAACCATATGATAGAGCAAGAACATACATGTGGAGATACAGAGGCGTAGATACAGGTACATTATCCGGAAGGCAAGTAATCGAAATAAGAGAACAAGATTTAGAGAAAATTTCCAAAGAACTAGTTGAAACCGATATTTTTGACCCTGCAAGATGCGGTATGAGAGGTGCAACAGTACATGGACACTCATTAAGGCTTGATGAAAACGGATTAATGTTTGATGGTCTTCAAAGATACATTTACAATGAAGAAGATGGCCATGTTTATTATATTAAAGATCAAGTTGGACGTCCTTTAGATGAAACAATAGATGTAGGTGCCCCTTTAGATGAGGAATATTTAAAAGAAATCACCACCATCTACAGAGAAGACAACATTGGTATGAGACAAGACAAAGAAGCAATTGAAGTCATTGAAAATATTCACACTGCACGTACTGAAGGGGGATATGGTATGGGAGTATTTTCTAAGGATTTGAAAAAAAAATTAGGTGAATAAAATGGGTTTGGAGAATAAAAAGTTTTTAAGCGCATTAAACCAGAAATTTAAAGGTGAAGACCAGGAAAGTGATCACACCAGTTTCTATTGTTTTGAGGGATGGAAACAATCAGAAAGAAAAAGAGAATTTAATGATGCTGCTGAAAAATTAGCAAAAGAAAGAAACATGCCATTTTATAATCCGGACATAGGTGTGCCCTTAGGCCAAAGGCAATTAATGGCATATAAAATTTCAGGTACCGAAGATTATGTTGAAGGTGATGACCTACACTTTTGTAACAATGCAGCAATTCAGCAACTGGTTGATGACATTAAAAGAACCATCATTGTAGGAATGGATACAGCCCATTCAGTATTGCAAGAAAGATTAGGTGTAGAAGTTACTCCTGAAACAATCAATGAATACATGGAAAACATTAACCATGCACTTCCAGGAGGTGCAGTTGTTCAAGAACATATGGTTGAAGTGCACCCAGGCCTTGCTGAAGATTGCTATGCAAAAATCTTTACAGGAAACGATGAATTAGCTGACGAACTTGATAAAAGAGTTTTAATTGACATTAACAAAGAATTCCCAGAAGACCAGGCAGAAATGTTAAAAAGATATGTTGGAAATAAAACTTATCAGGTAAGTAGAGTTCCAACACTTGTTGTAAGGGCTTGTGACGGAGGTACCGTTTCCAGATGGTCAGCTATGCAAATTGGTATGAGTTTCATTAATGCGTATAAATTATGTGCAGGTGAAGCAGCTATTGCAGATTTCTCATATGCAGCAAAACATGCAGATGTAATTGGAATGGCATCATTTTTACCAGCCAGACGTGCAAGAGGCCCTAATGAACCTGGAGGTGTGGCATTTGGTACTCTAGCAGACATGGTTCAGACTTCAAGAATTTCTGATGATCCGGTTGAAGTAACTTTAGAAGTTATTGCAGCTGCTGCAGTACTATATGACCAAGTATGGCTTGGATCATATATGTCTGGAGGAGTAGGATTTACCCAATATGCAAGTGCAACATATACAGATGACATATTAGATGATTTTGCATATTACGGTAAAGATTATGTAGATAAAAAATACGGCTTATGTAATGCAAGTTTAGACATGGAAACTGTAAGAGACATTGCCAGTGAAGTGACACTTTACGGATTAGAACAATATGAAATACCAACACTTTTGGAAACACACTTTGGAGGTTCTCAAAGAGCATCTGTAATATCTGCCGCAGCAGGTTGTTCAACTGCATTTGCTACTGGAAACTCAAATGCCGGTGTGAATGGTTGGTATTTAAGTATGATTTTACATAAAGAAGCTCATTCAAGGTTAGGATTTTATGGATATGACTTACAAGACCAAGCAGGTGCTTCCAATTCATTATCAATAAGAAGTGATGAAGGTTTAATCCATGAATTAAGAGGACCGAACTATCCAAACTATGCTATGAATGTAGGTCACCAGCCTGAATATGCAGGTATTGCTCAAGCACCACACGCCGCAAGAGGAGATGCCTTCTGTACAAATCCGTTGATTAAAATTGCATTTGCAGATCCGCATTTAACCTTTGACTTTAGACATCCAAGAAAGGAAATCGCAAAGGGTGCCTTAAGAGAATTCATGCCATCCGGTGAAAGGGAAATTATTATCCCAACAAAAGGATAATATATTTTCATTTTTAAAGGCATGGAAATTTATTAACCATCACCATAATGTTATCAAAGACATGAAACAATTTCATGGACAAAACAACTTTTAATTAAATTGAAGTTTGTTTATTCTATAGTTTACAGCAGAACTAATGAATTTAACTAATCAACTATCATTAAATCAGCAATAGTTTTTAATATCAAATTGCTATAATGAAGAGCAGTCACATCTTTACATTATCATAATGACAAAAATATGTCTCTCCCGGTTTAGATTAATAAATATTGTAAAATAAGCTTTTATAAAAAATAATCATGAAAAATTAAAATAGCTATTAAAGATAAACTCAAATAGCTATTCTAGACAGTGAAAAGAAACCTATATGATTTTCCATATATCTCTCTTTTATTTTAATTAATTATTTTATATCGATGGAGAGAAAGGATAACTACCAATATGCTGAGTATTGGTAGTTATCGGCTAATGATGATTTATCAACATAATATAATTAATTTGAAAAATAATCAAACATTCTCTATTTAACTATCTTTCTAAGGTTAGTAACAAGTTACTAATCTTAGAAAGGCAATTAGAAGTGAGCGTAAATAGCTATTGAAATAATAGCTATTTACATATGGCTTGATATCTTAATCATTCTAATTCTAATGGACCTAGTTTAGATAATGTTTTATGAAATTCCTCCATTGTTGTTTGGAATTTTTCACCTTCTGAAGCTGAAATCCATTCGTGACGGAACCTTTCTTTTTCAATTCCAAACTCTTCAAGAATATCTTCAACAATTTTAGATCTCCTAGACCATTTGTAATTACCTGCATCATAGTGGCAGTCACCAATATGGCACCCTCCTACAAATACTCCATCAGCACCCTCCTTAAATGCTTTAAAAATCATTGAAGGATTTATTCTCCCAGAACACATTACACGAATAATCCTAATGTTTGGCGAATATTGCATACGAGCAGTACCTGCAGTATCTGCACCGCCATAACAACACCAATTACATAATAAACCTACGATTTTTAAATCATCAGACATTAAAAACCACCTCCTTATAATTCTGTTTTTTCTGGACTGTATAATGGAGGTTTAACCTCATCAGAAACTCCAGCAACATAACCAGTTCTTTCATAGTATTTTTTCTGCAATTTATCAAAAATCAATGAAACCGGAATATCCATCGGACATACATCGTCACATTGACCGCAATCAACACAACTGAAACTCATGTGAGATAATCTGACACCATGAAATGCTATCGGACTTGGAGGAACAGTTGCCTCATCATTAAAGTAAGACTTGTTTAATTCACAATTTTCAAAACAACCACAGACTGGACAGATATCACGACAAGCATAACATCCAATACAACGATTCCATTCATCCATTTCACTGACTAACGGATAAGAGGATTGTTGATTCTTTTTAGCCATGTTAATCATGATTTTTTCAACTTTTGCTCTTGCTTCCACAGCAGCGTCACCAGGTGATTTTATTTCAAGAATGCCTGCGTTTTTAGTACCATCGATTAATTTCTGACCTTTTTCATCATTAATTTCAATGAATGTCCATCCATCTTCTGCACCCCAATTTCCACAGGCAATATTTGCTTTTCTTGGGATTTTTACATCACATCTTTGACAATTACCACGACGGCCATAACCCTCATTTTCAAGGTCATGGATTTTTACTGCTTCTTCAGATCCATTAGCTAATTTGATGATAAACTTGCCCTTATCGATTTCTTCACTAACAACATCATCAGGATTAGCTTCATAGAATAAATCAATCATTTCTCTACCACTAACCGGTGAAACAGTTCCGCCACAGTTTAAACCTATGAAATATATATTATCCTTATCAATTCTATGTCGCATAACAAGTTCCTCAATAGCTCTCATATCACATGGTTTAACTGTAATTGCAATTTTTTTATCAGATAAATATTTTTGAACAAGATCCCCCACCATTGTAGGAGCGCAGTGATAAGATCCAGCTGTTTTTAATAAATCTTTAGAATCAGTTATATACACAGGCATCGCATCATAAATATCATCATGCGGACTTAATGCTAAAACACCTTCAACTATTCCTTCATCAAGCAAATACTTAAGGATGCTTGTTACCGCCCCACCACATTCACCTGCATCAAGAATGTCATCATTTCGAGATTTTGCTAAAACATAACTCATATTATCCCTCTATTCATTTAATTTATCAATAATTTCAATTATACTTAAATTATCAGATTCAATGACAGAACTAAAATTTTGCACTTCACCCATTGCATTGACAAAAGATCCATCTTGTTCCAACCATGTTTTGATAGGAATGACAATGTCTGAAATTTTTGTAGTGTCGTTTTCACAACAAGCAAAACTAATGAGCTTAGATATTCTGGTAAAATCATAATCCAACTTATCAACAACATCATCGAAAACTAATAATGCCTTAGTATTTTCCAATAACTCCACAATTTCATCTAATGATTTAGATTCAACAAAATCAAATGTTCCTTTAGAGTTAGAATTGCTGAATACCGGCAAAACTTTGCACTTAATTGATTCCAATTTATCCAAGTCTTCTTTGGAATCAACATAATTAAATACAATTACAGAGGATTCATCAATTTTTGACTCAATTGCATTTAAAAATTCTTGAACTGAGGAATTGAATGTTTCATCTGCAATATTAAAAGTGACTGACTTTTCGCTTTTACCTAAAGCATAAACCTTTGCACCCTTTTGTTTCGCATGAACTATTCTTCTTCCAATTAATGGATTTTCATACAAAAGATCACCAATTACAAATACGCTACTGGCATTTGCAACTTCTTCATAAGATGCAACCTCCTTAAAATCTTTTAAATCATCAGCATAAAATGCAATATTGTAATTTTTAGATTCTGCGAAATTTTTAATAGCTTCAATTTCTTCAACACTATTATTACCTAAACAAAGTATTGTAACAGAAGAAGAATCAATTGAATTTAATTCTTTAGATACATCTGATATAGCAGTATCAATATCTGTTTCATGATTAGATACAATAGCTTTTTTGAATTTGTTTAAATAATAATCTATTGAATTTTTTCCATTTAAACAATTTTTTCCAGCATTAATGGGGTGTCTTTTATAAGGAAATGTTCCAACAATTTCTCCCTCGTTTAACACCACATTAATCCCACAACCAACACTACAAGAAGGGCACAATGTATGTTTTATTTTTAACATAATACATCACCAAATTAGTTTTTAAGAGTATTTTGAAAATGTTCACTGCCTATTTTTGAATATTCTTTCTTACTTGATAAAATATGAACAGATTCACGAGTGATAGAAATCATATCCATAAGAACATTACATGCTTGATGAAAAATTAATTGAGAAACCTCTTCATGAATAAATTCTTCAAATACCTCTAGTACAACGATCCCTTCAACTTTAAATCTTAAATCTAAATTTCCACATGATTTTAAAATCATGTCAAAATTTATTTCTTCATGATTAGTATCAGTATATTCAACTGACCAGTCAATATCCAAATTTAAAGTTGCATTTTTAGGATTAAAATTTGGCCTAATCAATCCAATTTTTTGCATATAAATTTCCATTATACTCCCCAACTATTTATTAATATTTAACTCTTAAAATTATCGAATTAAAAACTTTAATTAGATAATCTACTTTAATATAGAAAGTAATAATAATATAAATGTTATTAAATTATTATTTCGTATTTTGATATCTAAATTAAAAATAAAAAAATATAAATAGATTCCAATTAAAAATAATGACAATGAAAGAGTTAAAGAGTGAAAAAATGGTGCTGAGTCTTTAATTGATTAAAAATAATAAAAAGGCAAAAAATCAAAATAAAAATTATGTAGCCTAATTTTAAAAAAACAAATTTTAAGGCATTAAAACAATGAATAAATCTTATAAATCAAATATAATTAAAAACTCCAAATAATTTTAAGACCCAGATGAAATTGTCCAAAAATAAGATAATGAAAAAATAAGTAATACTTTTATAAAAATTAATACTACCCAAAGACATAAAAAATTCTAAAAAAGTATTACCAAAATATTACATGAATTTCTCTTCAAAACCAATTAAAACATTTAGCAAGAAATAATCCAAGCGATGAATGCTTTTATATGAAATATTTTTAGGAACTTCCCAATATGCTGATGCAATACTTCCAGCTATTGCTGCTTGTGTATCCGAATCCCCACCAAGAGATATGGCATTTCTAATGGCATCTTCAAAGCTATCCGCTTCTAAAAAGCAAATTATAGCTTCAGGCACACTTCCAGCACATGAAACATCAAAATCGTACCATGGACGAATATGGTCTAACGACCTGGATAAATCATATTCATATCTCACTTCAACATGATTTTTAATTTCATCTTTACTTGCACCTATTTTTGCAAGATAAATTGCATCTGAAGTTGCAAGAGCACCTTTTACACCTTCCGGATGATTATGAGTAACAATAGCTGATGTATAAGCTAAATTATGAGCTTCTTCAAAGGAATTAGCTACCCAAGCACAAGGAGATACTCTCATGGCAGATCCATTTGCCCAACTACCATATGGTTCACAGGATTCCTGAGCAAACCAGTTGTTAAATCTTGCCCCATAACCTGCGCGAGGATATTTATTTCCAAAATATTTTAGATTTTTGATTAAAACCTCTTTAGATGTTTTGTCATCACATAACCATTTTGCAATAGCCAATGTCATTATAGTGTCATCTGTAAATCGGGATCGTTTCTCAAATAGGTTAAATTCTTTTGTTTTTATTGGTTTAAATTCTCTTGTTGAACCGATAATATCTCCACTTATTGCTCCAATAATTCCTTTCATATATGTATGTTGATGCAAGGATATTAAAATAAGTTTTCATTTATAATATAGATATTACAACAGAAAGAAACAATAAAACATATTGAAACTTCTTGTCAAAATGTTGCAATTGCATTAATAATCTGAGAAAAAAGCATATCTGAATATATAAATCAATATGAAAATTTAGAAATAGTAAAATTCTAAAAAAAGTTCAATATAATGCAAACAAAAAAATAAAAAAAGTGAGAGAATTATGCATTTCTCCCAAGTACAAAATTTGCAATATCACATAATACTTTTTTAAATGAAGAATCAGGCAATATTTCAAGTACTTCTTTAGCTTGATTTACAGATTCAAGTGCGAAATTGCGAGCATAATCTATAGCTCCACAATTTGTTAAAATCTCAATTGCCTCATATATCTCTTCTTGTGAGTTTTCTTCAGCTTTTAAGATTTCAAGGAATCTGCCAGAATCGTCACTAGCTAATCCTTTAATTGCAATAATTGTCATTTTGCCTTTGCCAATGTCAGACCCAATAGGTTTACCTAATGTTTCCTCATCAGATGCAAGATCTAAATAATCATCCTGAATTTGGAAAGCAAGACCAATTAAACGTCCATACTCATACATTGCATCAATGACATCATCATCTGCTCCGCCCATAATAGCTCCTGCTTTTGTAGCTGCCGCAATTAGGGCACCAGTTTTTTTGAAAATCATTTCCATGTATTCATCTTCGCAAACATCAAATCTTTCTTCAAAACCCATGTCTAAAGCTTGACCTTCACAAATTTTAACACATGCATCGGCAACAGTAGCTAATGCTTTGTTGTTCTGTTCTGAAGTAGTGTTTTTTGAAGTGATAATCATTTCAAATGCTTTTGAGAATAGAGTATCACCTGCAAGAATAGCAACATCTTCTCCCCAAACTTTATGAACAGAAGGCATTCCTCTCCTCATATCATCATCATCCATGATATCGTCATGAATTAATGAGAATGTGTGGATTAATTCAATAGCTGCACCCGTTTTAAGAGCAGATTCACGATTTCCTCCAACAGCTTCACTTACAATTAAAGATAAAGCAGGCCTAAGCATTTTTCCACCTGCTTTAGTAAGATAAACTGATGCTTCACCAAGATTATTCGGTGTAATAACAGATAAATCTTCTTCAATTGTTTTAATTACATCTTCTGAATAACTTCCAAGTACCTCTTTTACATCACTCATTTAATTGCCCCCTTAACTTTTAAAAACTTGTGCTTGAGCATTTCTTAAAATATGAATATCATATCCAATTCTATACCCTTCTTCTTCAGCAAGTTCAGCATAAGCTGAAAGCATGGATAAATCTCCGTGTGCCGGAATAATATGCTGCGGTTTTATCATCCGTAGGAATTCTCTGTGATCCTCTCTTCCAGCGTGCCCGGAAACGTGAGCATTAGGATAAATTCTCGCACCATTTAATTTTAATCTTCTTTCCATAATATGCCTATTAGCAGCATTTGTCGGATTTGGAATAATAGGTGCTGAAATAATGACATTGTCTCCTTTTTTAATATTGAAAGGAGTTCTGTTGCTAGCAATTCTTGGAAGCAATGCATCAGGTTCACCTTGGTGACCAGTAGTTACAAGTAAGTAATTTGCACGGTCTTTATCTGCTTTCATCAAAGCACGATTAACAGCTTTAGGAGATCCATAAATGCTGGCATTTTTAGGTAATTTTAAGATTCCTAATTTTTGTGCAATACCGCAGAATCTCTCCATTGAACGACCTAAGAAAAATATTTCTCTGTGACTTTTCTTAGCAATATCGGCAATGGCCTGTACACGTTCCACATGAGAGGAAAATGTAGTAACTATCATACCTGTTTTTTCATGTAATGGTCCTCTCATTACATCCTCTAAGATATTTCTAGCAATTCTTTCTGAATGAGTTTTAACTTCATCATAATTTTTAGCATTAGTAGTTTCAACTATTAATGCAAGTACTCCTTTCCTACCCAATTCTTTTAATCTTTTATAGTCAGGTGGCGGAGATACCTTTTGATGGTTATCAAATTTAAAATCAAGTGCATAAACAATAGCTCCTTCAGGAGTATGCAATACCGGAAATACTGCTTGTGGAATACTGTGTGTAGACTGTACAAATTCCAATGTAATATCTTTTGAAAGTTTAATTTTACTTCCAGGGTTTAAAACCTTAATCGGATTTGTAACTTTAAATTTACGTTCCCCTTTAATTTGTTTTTCAATTAAAGCAGCAGTATATGGTGTTCCAAATAATGGTGCATCATATCTGTGTGCAAGCTTAGCAACAGCACCAATGTGGTCTAAGTGACCGTGAGAGAAAACTATTCCCTTTACTTTACCATCAACATCCTTCATTAATGTATCATCAGGAATAACTCCTCTTTCAATTAAATCTAAACTATGCATTCTGTCAATATCAGTGTCTTCATGCATACTAATTCTGTCTAGGTGAATCCCCATATCAAAAATAACGACATCCTCACCTATGCGGATAGCAGTCATGTTTTTTCCGACTTCCTGATATCCCCCTATAGCGATTACTTCAACGCTCATGTTTTATCTCCTTGAATAATTATTTGTGTTAATACCTCTCTCATTTAACCATTCCCTTGTTTTTCCGCGAATGACTAAACGAGATTGTTTCAATTCTTCAATATTATTTGCTCCAACTAAAAACATAGCAATCCTTAGTGAATCATTAAATCTGTCAATAAATGTGTTTAAAGCCTCTTGTGAAGCATGATTTTTTAAGAAAGGCAATGCCATACCAACAGCATCAGCTCCAAGAGCAATAGCTTTAGCAGCTTCAAGACCAGTACGTATCCCTCCAGAGGAAATAACTGGGACATTAACATTTTGAGTAACTTCAACTGTTGAAATTGCAGTTGGGATACCCCAATCCCAAAATATTTCTCCCAAGTACCTGTCTTCAGCTCTGTAAGTCTCAACAGCAGCCCAACTTGTTCCACCGGCACCTTCAATGTCAATGAAATCAACACCTGCATCAACTAATTGTTTAGCTGATTCGGCTGAAATTCCGCAACCTGTTTCTTTTGCAAGAACTGGAATATCAACGCTATCAGTGATTTTGCTAATTAATTCAGTGTATCCCCTAGCATCCAGGTCTCCTTCAGGTTGAATAGATTCCTGAAGAGGATTTAAATGAATAGCCAATATATCTGCATCCAATATTTCAACTGCTTTTTGAGCTAAATTAAGTTGAGGAGCGCCTATGTTTCCAACAAGCAAGCAATCAGGTGCATTTTCGCGAACAACACTATAAGTATCTGCCAATTCTGGGTGTTCACATGCTGCTCTTTGAGAACCAACACCTAAAGCAATTCCATTGTTTTCTGCCGCAATTGCCAATTGTTTGTTAACTTCCTTTGCTGCAGGATGGCCTCCTGTAATAGCTGTAATGAATAAAGGTGAGTCTAATTTTTTACCAAAAACACTAGTTGATAAATCAATTTCCTGTTTATCAATTTCAGGCAAAACATTATGAATTAATTCAATATCTTCAAATCCGGTAGTTTTGTCTTTAAACTCAACATCATAATTTTCACAAATTAATAAATGCTCTAATTTTCTATCTGAAATCATGTTCTAATTTCCCCTTGAAATTATAGTTCCTTTAACTTCTCTGTTTTCTAGTACTTTGAAAATATTATCTTTAACTTCAGCATTTATTATTTTAGATTCGATTCCTAAATCTGCTAAATATAAAAGTTCTTTAATTTTTCCAACCATACCGCCGGTTACATCAACATTTGTAGTTCCTTCTAAGGCGTCTAGATCCTCAAGTGATGCGAATTTCTCAAAAAATATTGCATCATCATGTGTTTTGGGATTTTTATTATAAACTCCATCAACATCGGTTCCTAAAATAACCTGACTAGGATTAAGATTTTTAGCTAAAAACTGGATTAATTGATCACCTGAAATTACACAAAATTCAAGACTGCTATCTAAAACCACATCACCATAGATAACCGGAATGAAACCTTTTTCAAGATAATTTTTTAATAAATCAAGATTTCCATTGGTTATTCTTTTATCTGTTGCAGAAATAAAACTAGAAGCTGGAAGTGCAATAACGGGCAAGTCATTTTCAATGAAAGCCTCGCAAATAAACATGTTTAATTTTTTAACTTCATTTTGGATTTCGCAAAAACCCAATCTTTTTTGAGGATATAGTGACTTATCAAATTCCTCACCAATTTTATGTTTTTTTGCTGGAGGATGTCCAAAGGACCCCGCTCCATGAACAATGATTAACTGTTTTTCACAAACATCCATTGAAGCTTTTATTTCAGATGCTATTCTCTCAAGACTAGTATAATCAACTTCACTTTCCATTGAATCTTTATTAGTTAATATACTGCCTCCAATCTTTAAAATAATCATTAAATCACTTGTAAACCCTTGAAGAAACTCCTTTGCGAGTAAATCTGATTTTTAAAATATTATCCTCACGACTAATGGCATTTGCAACTTCATCAACTTTATCAGGGCAAAGAGCAATAATACTGCCTCCTCCACCTGCACCAGTAGTTTTAGCACCAATAGCCCCAGCATTTCTTGCATTATAAACCATACGAGATAATTCTAATGTATTTACTCCTAAAACATCTAGAAATCCATGATTAATATTCATCAATTCACCAACTTTTGCAAAATCCCTTTTTAAAATAGCTTGTTTTGCATAATTGGTTAAATTACCCATTGAAGTAATTACTGGATTAATAAGTTTAGGATTTCTTGTTTTGAGATTTTTAACCTCTTTAACCATTTTACCTGTATTTCCATGTTTAGTAGTGTAACCTACAACAAATGGGACATTAAAATTAACTTTGAAATGTTCAACCTGCTTATTTCTTGACAAATAGACAAGCCCTCCGTAAGTTGAAACTAAAGTATCAAGTGGACTTGCAACTCCCTGAACCGCCTGCTCAACCATATGAGCATCATGTGCAAGAGAGTGTTTATTAAAACGAATGTTATGGTATCTGTATAATGCCGCCAATGTGGCAACTGTAACAGCTGCCGAGGAACCAAGTCCTGAACCAATTGGCACATTTGAATTTAAAGTAATGTCAATTGGAGTATGGTCGTGAACTCGATAAAGAGCTTCTAAAATATATCTAATAATACCCGGTTTTCCTTTAAGCAAAACATATTTCTTATAGTTAGTAAGCAATTCAGCTTCAAATCCTATATCCGGAGCTCTAAAAATAGTAATATCATCCTCTGATGGCTTAATTGTTACATAAGCCCTCTTATTGACCGCACCAGCTATGGCAGGTTCATCATAAACAACAGAGTGTTCTCCGAATAATATTGTTTTTGCAGGAGCAGAAGCTTTAGCTATCATAAAAACACCTTATCTAAAAATACCTGAAGCATAACCAACAACTGATGTTAAATCATCAGTAACATCACCACTAGTTCCATAAGCCAATATTTCACTTGTGTGCTTGCCACATCTTTTAGATAAAGACATCACAGTCATTACCGGACCATAACCACACATTGTGATATTATACTGAACAACTTCCTCAAAAAGTTTAAATTCATTCATCTCATAAATATCTTCCAAAACAAAACCGTCAACTGTATTTGCTCTTTCTTGAGTATTGAAATGGGATAAATCAGTACTTGCAATAACACAATAAGATCTGTTTAATTTGTTTGTAGCTTCAAAAATCGCATTTGACAAATCAGTTGAAGTTACAAAATTCTGTGTTCCCATTGTGATTGGAACTATTTTAAAGTCAGCTGAAAAATATTGTAGGAATGGCAGCTGAACTTCAATACTGTGTTCATGAATATGAGCTGTAAAATCACAAGAAGCATATTCTGAAACATCAACAATAGCTTCTGCTAACTCTTTGTCAATTTTTACATTGCCCAGTGGAGTAATCCACTCCCCTTCATTAAACACAGAAATTTCACTACCAAATCCAGTATGATTAGGACTAATTATAATAAAAACTCCAGGAAAACCTTTTTTAACGATTTCACAATAACCTTTTGAGGCTATTGCACCAGAATATTGATAACCTGCATGAGGAACCATAACATTGATAGGATAATCATTTCCATCAAATGAATTAAGCTCAGGAATGTAACCTGGGCCAACATCATCTAAAAAACAACTTTCAATAAGTTTTTTTAGTGTTTCTGGATCTGCTGGATAAAATGCACCAGCAACAGCAGGTTGTCTTAACATCTAACTCACTTAAAATTTAAGTTCGAATTCAGTAGAATCAATATCTAAGTCACCGTCTTCTGGGATGTCCCCTCTTTCTCTTAAAATTTGCCTTGCAAGTAACCAGTAAACTAAAGCAATAGCTTTTCTACCTTTGTTGTTTACAGGCACTACAATATCAACAAAACTAAGTAAGTTTTCAGTATCACATAATGCAATTACAGGAATACCATTTTGTTTGGATTCTAAAATTGCTTGTGCGTCTGATCTTGGGTCAGTTACAACAATAATTTTTGGTTCAATGAATTTAGCATAATTCGGATTAGTTAAAGTACCTGGAATGAATCTTCCAGGAATAGTTTTAGCACCAGTCAACTCCCCGAATTTTTTAACAGGAGCTTGACCATACTGACGTGTAGCTACTACTAAAATATCTTCCGGGTCATATTTTGCTAAAAGTTTTGCGATTTGTCTGATTCTTTCATCGGTTTTTTGAATATCCAATACATATAACCCATCAGATCTTACTCTGAATATGTATTTTTCCATATCACTAGTTTTTTGCTGGGTTCCGATGTGTAAACCAGCCGCTAAATAATTATCTAAGTCTATTAAAAGTTCTTCATTTACCATTTTTTCACCTACAATTTAAAAATCATCTTCAATTATAATACATTCATTTGGACAAACGTCCATACATACTTCACAATAACTACATTCATCTGGGTCAACAATTTCGATTTTGTCCCCACTAAGAACTAATACTTCCATTGGGCAGACATCAGCACATTCTGCACAGTCAGCACCATCACATTTATCGTAGTCGAGAATTACTTTTGCCATAATCTTTCTCCCCAAACCTTATTTAAAATTCACCCATTATTGAATTTGGAAGTTTTTCTTCTATACGGATAAGCTCATTTAATTTAGCTATTCTTTCTCCGCCAATAGCTCCAGTTTTTATCATCGGAGATGAAAAACCAACAGCCAAGTGAGCTATTGTTTCATCAGTAGTTTCACCAGAACGGTGAGAAACAACAGGTACAATACCATTTTCTTTTGCTAATTTAACAGTAGCAAATGTTTCAGATAAACATCCAATTTGGTTAGGTTTGATAATAATAGCATTTGCAGCTTTCATTTCAATACCCTTAGCTAAAAGCTTCCTATTGGTGGTGAATAAATCATCACCACAAATGAGACATTTATCTCCTACTTTAGAAGTTAATTGAGCAAATCCTTCGAAGTCAGACTCGTCAAATGGGTCTTCTACATAAAACATTTTATATGTATCAATAATATCTTTTACGAAATCAATTTGATCTCCGGTATCTCGTTTGATATTATCTTGAGCATAAATATATTTTTGCTCATTTACATCCCATAATTCAGATGCGGCCATATCTAAAGCAGGCCTGATTTCAATACCAATCTCATCACCAACTTCCTCACAAGCTTGTGCTTGGATTTCTAATGCATCAGCATTAGTAATGTTTGGTACCCATCCGCCTTCATCTCCTTTACCTCCGGTAAAAGCAGAATCTTTAGATTGAATTAATTCTTTTAATTTTTTGTGAATAGAAGCATTTGCAAAAATTCCATCAACAATATTAGTGGCTCCAATAGGAACAACAAGGAATTCCTGAATATCTGGAGCATTAACACCAGCATGAGCACCACCGTTCATCATATTACCTAAAGGATATGGCAATTCGTTTGCAAAATTACCTCCAATATATTGATAAAGAGGCATGTTATAAGATGATGCGGCTGCTTTAATAACGGCCATGGAAATAGCTACAGTAGTGTTGCCTCCAATAGCTGATAAATTATCAGTGCCATCTATTTCCTTTAATACTTCATCAATTGTAATGACATCACAAGCATCCATTCCAATAAGTTCAGAAGCTATCAAATCTTCCATTTCACTTACTACAATATCAACTCCACCTTCCGGGAAAGGTACTACTTCTCTTGAACCAGTACTTGCTCCACTTGGTGCAGCAGCTCTTCCAAAACCATTCCAAGTAATTACATCCACTTCAATGGTCGGATTGCCTCTGCTGTCCAAAATCTTGCGAACTTGGACATCTTCTATTATACTATCCAAAAAAAACACCTCAGTGTCATTTAATTTGTTACCAATTAATCTATACTTAATAAAAAATTAGTAAGTTTCTTTATAGAGTTATATTGGTATTTTTTATTTTTTTTAAGTAATTGGAGAATAAATAGAATAAATCTATTCATCCCTAATAACATCTAATGGTAAAACTCCAGCTTTGAGTTCTTCGTATGCTATATCAATTGGATCTAATGAATCAGTAATATCTACCAAAGGTTTTGCACCCATAGATATTTGAATTGCTCTAGCACCGAGAAGCCTAGCTCTTTCAAACCTTGTTAATTTCTTTTCAACATCCATGAATATTACTTCCATTTTTTAGGCATATATTTTACCAAGATTATATTTTTAATTAAAAAAATATCCCTACAATCATCTATTCCCAAGTTTCCACATGAGAAATTAACATTCTTCTACAACAGTATCTAGTCAAACCTAAATCATCTAAAACATCTTTAGAATTTTCACCAGCTGCAACTCTTTTATTGTATTCATCAAAGTGAGCTGAAACAGGTTTTCCACAACTTAAGCATCTTATAGGAATCATTTATATCATCTTTTTTTAATTTAAATAAAATATGAAAATTACAGAGTTTATCTGTAACTTTTTTGTTTACGGGCTCTTGCTCCAGGACCACCATATTTTTTAGGTTCTGAACGTCTTGGGTCACCTACTAACATGGTTCTGTCGTAGTGAATGAATTTTTCTTTTAAATCCATATCTTGAGACCATTGTACAAGTCCTTTTGCAATTACCATACGTGCAGCTTCAGCCTGACCCATTACTCCTCCACCGATAACATGGATATTAATATCCACTTCATTAGCTAAGTCTCCAGCTAAGGTTAATGGTTCTTGTAATTTTAAGTTAGCAAGTTCAGGAGAGTAAAGTTCTAAAGGAACTTTGTTAATTCTAACTTTACCAGTTCCTTCACGAACAGTACCTCTTGCGATAGCTGTTTTACGTTTTCCACTAGTATGAATAACTTTAACCATAATTACACCCTACTTGTCTAAAAGGTAGCTCCTAAAAGTTTGGAGATTTCTCCTAACTCGATACCTTTTTTAATATTTTTGTATTCTACTTCAGGAACTGAAGTGAGTTCAGCATCAGCATATTCAGCAGGTACGCCAACAAAAGCTTTTAAACCTTTGTATGCTGTTTTACCTTTAGATTTTTTGAAAGGCAACATTCCTCTTACAGTTCTTCTAAATATATCATCTGGCCTTCTAGGATATTTAGGACCTAAGTCACGAGGGTTAGAAATACTTGCCCTGTCAACTCTTTGCTTGTATTTAGCATAAGCCCAATCCTTATTACCAGTTAACATGATTTTTTCAGCGTTGAGAATTACAACTTCTTCGCCTTCTAAAAGATTTTTACTAGTTACACTAGCTAATCTTCCTAAAACGCATCCTTCACCATCAATAATCATCATAACACACATCCCCTATTCCATAATCCTTATGTTTGATCCTTTAGGATTACTTTCCATAATTTCCTCAATTGAGATGCATTCTCCGCCTGCAGTTTCAATTTTTTCTTGTGCTTTAGCTGAGAATTTCAATGCTACAACATCTACCTTGTTTTCTAAATCACCATTTGATAAAACTTTACCAGGGACTAAAATAGTTTCACCAGCTTCAGCATGTCTTGCAATGTCAGACAAATTAACTTCAGCGGTTCTTCTATTAGACCTTTCGAGTCTTTGTGCAACATCCATCCAAATAGCTGCATCGTCACTTCTTGATTTTTCATAAAGTTTATTAATAAGTTCAATAAGGTTAGGATTTGTTTTTACAACTTTTTTAACCATTATTAATTTCCTCCTTCTTCACTAAATCTGATAAACTTATCCGCTTTTTCACCTAATACGTCACAAGCTTTTAATAAAACTTCTTTAGGAGGCATTGCTCCATCAGTTTCAATTCTAAATATGAAATCATTTTCACGATCTCCCACATTAATGTAACCATTGTCAGAAGCCCTTACACAGCTTTTGCACATGGTACAATCTTCAATATCCAATATTTTGATTTTTTTAGATCTTCTATCTGATTTTAAAATACCTCTGGGACATGCTTGAGCACAATTATAATCTATTTCAACATCTTCATTAAATGTTATTTCTGGATATTGTTTGTATGCACAAACAGTTGTCGGCATCCATTTAGCATGTTCTTTACCATACCCAACTTTAGCAACTGCTTCAATATTGAGTTTTTCGCCTTTTTTAAGTTTTACTAAAGGTATAGTGTCGTAAACAGGTTTAATTTTAGAGTCTGAAGATATTAAATCCTTAGAGTAAACAACTTTAGGCCCTTCTTCATCCAAATGGAACATGATCCCATTTGAATACTCTTCCCAATAATCATCTTCAGGCAATGATAAACCTTCAAGAGCATCTAAATCAGAAACTAAAGGAGTTAAACCAAGCCTATGAGCTAGCACCTCATTAAACATTGCAGAATCATTTCTGATAATATTAACGTCTTCAATAGCTATTTTTGGAACATTGACCATAGCAACTCTTCTAATAGCATTAATAAAAGGTACTTCCGCGTCACGAACAATGAATACTATTTCATCATCACTTTGACTTTTTAATTCTATCTCCATATTAAACCCTTCTGTTTAAACTCTTCTTCCTCTTTTACCACCAGGTCTTCCAGTACCATCGTGAGGAATAGGAGTGATATCTTCAATTTTTCCTATTTTAATTCCAGCTCTTGCTAAAGCACGAATTGTTGCTTGTGCACCAGGTCCAGGACTTCTAGGCCCATTTCCACCAGGAGCTCTTACTTTAATATGCAATCCAACAAAACCTTTTTCCTTAGCATCATCAGCTATTCTATTTGCTGCAGCCATTGCTGCGAATGGTGAAGCTTGTTGTCTATCTGCACGAACAACTTTACCACCGGACCATTGAGAAATAGTCTCAGCACCAGTAATATCTGTTACAGTAATAATAGTGTTATTAAATGATGAGTAAATATTAGCTATACCCCATTTTTCATCTTTTGCCATAGTTACACCCTTTATTCTTCTGTATTAGCTTTATTATCCTTACCGTTGTTGTACTCTTCAATTTGTTTTGCTACAGGTGAAGAACTATAGAAACCAACATCATCTTCTTGACCATCCAATACTACATAACTTGGTGAATCGATTTTTTTACCATTTAAAGCTATGTGACCGTGTACAACAAACATTCTTGCTTCTTTAGGAGTACGAGCTAAACCTTTCTTAAATACGATAGTTTGTAATCTTCTTCTTAAGATATCCTCTACATTTAAATCTAAAATATCTTCAAGAGCTGCACCTTCTGGCAAAACACCGGTTCTAGCTAAGTGTCCTAATAATTCTAATTTTTCTTTAACCATTTGATCAGTATCGAAACCAAGTAAGAATCTTGCTTCCCTACTATATCTTCTAACTAAAGTATCAGCTTTCCAAATTTCTTTTTTGTTTTTTAAGCCGTATTTAGTCATTAATTTATTTTCATTTTTAATTCTTTCCGCATTCCAAGGATGTGGTGGTGTATTATACTTTTTCCTTGATTTTCTAGGTTGTCCCATTAAAACATCTCCTTAATAAAATTGAATTTAAATATTTTAATTTACAAAAAAAGCTCTTGCCTAACCTCTTGAACGTTTTACACCAACTGAAGAACTTTTTCTGAAAGTAGACTTGGTTCTTTGACCTCTAACAGGCAAACCAACTTCATGTCTTCTACCTTTGTAGCTTCTGGTCTTTTTCATTCTGTTCAAATCATCCCTTAAAGTCATGTCAAGGTCTGACTCGATTAAGTGAATGTTTTCACCAGTTACATAATCCTCTCTTCTGTTTAACATCCAAGTTGGGATTCCATGATCTAAAGGATTTTCCAAAATTTCTTCAATTTTTAAAACATCTTCGTCAGCAATGTATCCAATTTTAACATCTAAATCTAAGTCCAAAATGCGGCACATAGTTTTAGATAAAGATATTCCAACACCTTTTATTTCAGTTAAAGCTTGTTCGATGGTTTTATTACCATTAACGTCCTTTCTTGAAATACGTACTAAATGTTTGAATTCGTCTTCCATTAAATAACCTCCATTTATAGAGCGAACCTACGAGACGTAAAATATAGATTCGAATGTTTTGAATTACAAAACACAGTTTTTTCAACAGTTATAAACTTAGCATATCAGCTAAGAGTGCAATAAATATCAGTTTAACAAGTATTTTTAATTAAATATCAAAAAAATATAGTTAAAAACTAATAAACGCCGAGACTGGGATTTGAACCCAGGAGGGCTGAACGCCCACGAGATTTCCAGTCTCGCGCCTTACCAGGCTAGACTATCTCGGCATTGAAATAGTTAGCAATACCTGCACATCATATTGTCTAGAATAATATGATATAATAATGTATTTACCTTAACATATATAAAGCTTTGCTTGAATGTGCGATTTTTAAAAAATAATGATTACAGTACATAATTATATTTTAATCATGTGTAAATTTTAAATGACAAAGTATATTTAAACAAAAGTAGTATATATAATTTGTAGGTGATAAAATGGACATACTAATGATAGTAATTATTGTGATTGTAATCATAATTATAGGAACAGTAATTCATATGTACAATAGTCTCGTTGGACTTAGAAACCGTGTAAAAAACAGTTATTCACAAATCGATGTTCAACTTAAACGTAGAAATGATTTAATACCGAATTTGGTAGAAACTGTAAAAGGTTACGCTTCACACGAAAAAGGTGTTTTAGAAGAAGTTACAAAAGCTAGAGCTAGTGTTATGAGTGCATCTTCTGTTGAAGAAGTTAGTGCTGCAGATAACCAATTAACAGATGCATTAAAATCACTTTTTGCAGTTGCTGAAAGTTATCCTGACTTAAAAGCCAATAGTAATTTCCAACAATTACAAAAGGAATTGAGTGACACTGAAGATAAAATTGCATATTCACGGCAATTCTACAATGATATTGTTTTAAAATTCAATAATTCCTGTCAGCAATTCCCAAGTAACCTCATTGCAGGTTTATTTGGTTTTAAAGAAGAAGAATTTTTTAAAGCTCCTGAAACAGAAAAAGCAGTTCCACAAGTTGAATTTTAAATAAGGGCGATTATATGAATGTTAAAAAAACATTTTGTATAATCTTACTTTTTTTAATATTATTTTCAACAATCACATTTGTATCGGCAGACGATGATAGAAGTTACACCATAAATCAAGCATTTATAGATTTAACAGTTGGAAATGATGGTCTACTGCATGTAGATGAAAAGTATGATTATGCATTTGACGGAGCTTTTAATGGAATTTATAGGGATATTCCCCTAAAATCCGGAGAAAGGATTGAAAATATTAAAGTTTCGGCCAATGGCGCTTATCCTGTTTTAAAAGAAAGTGATGATAAGGGTTATAAACATTTAAAGATTTATTTATACTCTGATGCAGCCCACACACAAGGCATAAAAGATTGTGATGTGACAGTTTACATTAGTTATGATATCACTAATGTAGTGACTCTTTTTAATGATGTTGGCGAACTCCAATATAAACTCTGGGGTGAAGAATGGGATGTTGGTGTTGGAAGTTTAACAGCTAAGATACATCTGCCTGGAGATAAAGGGAATGAATATTTCTTAAATCCCCAGGAATATAATAAATCCTCATCAATAAACGGAGATACAATAACAGCACAAACTTCATCTATTCCCAAAGGTGAATTTTATGAATTACTTGTCCTAATGCCATTAAGTGATTTTAATAATGCAACTTATGCAAAACATGTGAATCAAAACGGCCGTGACATGATAATGAAAAATTTGGAAGACAGCGTTAACGGACGTAACTTTTGGAATACCGCTTATATAATTCTAGGATTATTATCTCTTTTAAGTCCCATTGGTGCAATATTCACATATTTAAAATATGGTAGAGAACCTGAAGTAAATTACGATGGAATTTATGAAAGAGATTTGCCAACTGATGATCCGCCAGAAGTTGTTAATGCACTTATTGAAAACAGAACAGATATTGGAACCCCAAATATGAAAGGATTTGAAGCTTCAATAATGAGCATTATTGACAAAAAAGCTATTAATTTAGATACCCAAGAGGATATTCACAGCCAAACAAATGATTTGCTTTTGACATTTAATAGTAAAGAAGAATTAAGTACAAATGAAAAAATTGTATTTGACACATTACATCATTTTTCGGCAAATAATATCTTGAATCTTTCAGCACTTAATGAACAATTATCATCAGAAGACAATGCTAAATGGTTTATGGAGAAAATTGGAGACTGGGAAACATCAGTTAAAAATGAAACAAATCCTGCAAAATACTTTGACAATACTGGTTCTACAATAATTATGGGTATTGGATTAATAGGAATTGTATTCAGTATAATAATTGCTATTCTTGGATTTACAACCCCACTTAAAAATGGACTGTATTGCATAATTGGAGGAATATTTCTATTAATATTTTCAATCGCCATTCTTTTAGTAAACGAAGATATTTTTGGAAAATGGACTGAAGAAGGTAGACTCTACTATCTCAAATGGAAAAATTTGAAGAAATTTTTAGAAGACAGTAGTTTAATTAAAGAATACCCTCCAGAATCTATAATCGTTTGGAAAAAGTACTTGATTTATGGTGCGGCTCTTGGAATAGCAGACAAGGTTTATGACTCCATGAAACTGCAAGTACCAAATATATCCAACTATGATGAAGATGTATTCAGATATCATTATTATGGCGGATACAGTATGATGAGTGCTGCATTCATAACTGGCGAGAGTGCGGCTAATCCTTCATCTGACTCTGATGGATTCGGTAGCCTTGGAGGAGGATCAGGAGGTGGAGGTGGAGGAGCATTTTAGCTTTTCCATTTCTTTTTTTGAGAACATAAAACAGAATTTTTAAAATTAATGCTTTTTTAATTTTTATTATTTTTTTTAGCAGTTATGCGTTTTATTTTAGCATATAATATTATTCCATACCAACATGTGGTTTTTAATATAGATTATTGCATAATAATGATTAAAAGTTTTTAAATTCCATTAAACTGAAAAAAAAATAAAATAAAAACACTACTTCCAAAATCTCGGATAAGTATCTGGTTTCATAAACACTTTAGAAACATTAACAGCAAAACCTGAATCTGCTTCTAAAATCTCGTTAGAAGTTAATAATGAATGACCGGCACCAATTAATTCCCCTTTAAGTGTTTCAATTGCCACAATATCATTTTTTTTAATATTACCTGTTAACTCAGCAATGCCTCCACAAGCTAAGTCTGCACCATGACAAATCGCATCAACAGCAGAATCCTTAACAATTATTTTTGGTAAATAATCCGCAGCCCTCTCCATAGGCATTATAGCTTCACGTAAGAATGATTCATCCCCATCTTCTCTCCAAAAATGATACGCATCAGTTACATCTTGAAGAGTCATTAAATGATTTTTCTCATTGAAAAACCCAACTTGAGTCCTTCTAAGCTCAGCCATATGAGATCCAACACTCAAGGCCTCTCCAATATTATGACAATAGGTTCTAACATAAGTTCCAGCTTCACAACCTATTCTGAATAAAACATCACGACCTTCAATTTCATAAATAGTTGAATAGTAAATATTACGTGTTCTCATTTCACGTTTTACAGCTGATTTAACCGGAGGAAGCTGGAATATTTTACCTGTGAATTCCTCAAAGACTTCATGAATCCTATCTTGTGAAACATCTTGATGGAATGTTAATAAACAAACATATTCCTTCGGAGCTGTTAAAAGAAGTTGTATTGCACGGGTTGCATCATTTAACCCCACTGGCAAAATTCCAGTAACTTTAGGATCAAGAGTTCCTCCGTGCCCAGATTTTTCCAAATTTAAAATACGTTTAATCCATGAGTCAATTTCATGAGAAGTAGGGCCAGAGGGTTTGTCTAAATTAATTATACCTTTAGCTATATGTTCTTCAATAGGTCTTTCATAAGGATTACATCCATATTCAGGATTAGTTTCTGCATTTGACTTAATTAAATAATCTTTCATGGTTAATTCTCCAATAGCTAAAATATAATTTTATCGTATAATATAAAATTAGATTTTTATTATAAATAAATTTAATTAAAAGAGGATATGCTGTCAAGCTAAGGTTTTTTTAATTTTTTAAAAGCTGTCTTGTAGATTGGATTTGCATTTGTTGTTTTTTAAATGTGTTTCTTTTTGCTCTTATTAAAAAGTATGAATTTAATTGTAATAGTTTTTAACATTAATTCTGTTTGGCCATACAAGTTTAGAAAATTCTATAAAATTACTCATTTAGAAGGTTTAGCTAAAAAAATACTAATAACAGATGGACATCCAGCATATTCTGTAATTATAGAAAGAATTTGCATAAAACATCCACTCTGCATATTTCACATCATCAAAAACCATCACGATAAAACCTACAAAGAATAAATAAATTAGAAAGAAGAATAAAAACACTAAATAATTCTACAATACTCCCAACATTCCACGAACCAATAATAGAACGATGCCCTACCAAAATCAATGAAAAGAATATATCGAATACAAAAAGGACTAATAAGATTGATAAAACTACAAAAAATCATTACAACATCATGACAATTTCAGACAGATCCAAATTCACGATTCATTACTTTAAAAAATTAACGATATAGATGGAGAATAAAAATATTCCCCCTACAAACAATAAAATCGAGAATATCTTCTAAAAAGTATTCCAAAAAGACATAAAAAAGACAATGAGAACAGTAAATGGTCTTTTAAAAAGATTTATACTAAAACTAAATTATTGGAACATGAAAAATGAAAAAGAAAAAATCACACAAGTTTTTGAAAGAGCCGAAGAATTTTTTTGGTGAAAAGATTATATAAGATGAATTAAAAATTTAGGTATACGTAAAATAGTATAATGTCAAATTAAGTCATGTATAAAGAGGTGTTTTTATGAAAGAAAAAGTAAATTTATCTGGAGTTAGTGAAACAATGCTTGTTCCATTATATTCTAGAGCATTAGAAAGCAATAGAAAAAATCCAGCATTCTATGATAAAACTGCAACAAAAATTGTTAAAAATCTTGATTATAATTTTGCAGAACGTTTTAAAGAATCTAAAAATAAAATGAACTTTTGGGGATGTGCAGCAAGAACTATTATATTAGATGATGAGGTTTCTAAATATATTAAAAATAACCCAGAATGTTCTGTTGTTAATTTAGCATGTGGTTTGGATGATAGATTTAGTAGAGTCGACAATGGTAAAATAAAGTGGTATAATATTGATTTTGAAAATATCATTGCATTAAGAGATAAGCTCATAGATAAAAAAGATAGAGTTACAGACATACCTACTTCAGCACTTGATTTTTGTTGGATTGATAAAATTGAAAATAAAGATAATGTACTGATTATAGCTGAAGGTTTTTTAATGTATTTATCTCAAGAAGATGTAAAAAATTTGTTTTTTAAGATTTCTGAAAGTTTTGGAAAAGTTGAACTGCTTTTAGAATTAATGACTCATTGGATGGTAAAAAATCAAAAGAAACATGAAACTGTAAAACAGACTGGAGCTGTATTCAGATGGGGTATAAATGAAACTAAAGACTTTGAAATGATTTGTCCAATGTTTAAAATGACTGGAGATTATAATTTAACAAATGTGATGAAACGATATTCTCCGATTTTTATTACAATTATATCTATATTTTTAAAACCTAGAAATAACAGAATTGGAAAATTTGAAAAAATATAGTAGTTTAACAAAGTTTTTTAATAGAGGAATTATATATTTTTAATAGTTCATTTTTCCATGAATGTAACTCTATTATCCGTTAGGTATAAACTTTTGGCGATGAATTATAGAAAATTTTGAAATTTTAAGTCTAGTCACATCCCCAATTTAAAAAAAGATTAAATTCATCGTTTATAGATGAATTCAGATTATATTTTAATATAAAAATAATGTGTCGCTGGAATTATTCAGCTAAAGGTTCTAAATGTTGAATGTTACAACGTCTGTTTTTAACCTCTTCGCCTTTTACTTCAACAAAGTTTTCATCAATAATTGCAACAATTTCACATTCTTGACCTGCTTCTCTACCAGCAGTTTTAATACATTTTCTACCTACTTCAATTGATGCCATTTAAATCACCTTTAATGTTTGAATAATGATTTCTGATACACTTTTAGGATCAAAGGTATCAGTATTTATGATTATATCATAGATATCCATATTACTAATATCAATATTATGAATTTCCATGTATCTTGAGGCTTCACTTTTTTCACGAATACTGATTTCGTCTTTTGCCACGTCAACAGTTTTATCTTCCCTTTCAGCTATCCTTTTAGAACGAACATCAAGAGGAGTTACTAACCAAATTCTCAAATCTGCATTGTCAACAAAGTATGCTGACAATCTTCCTTCAATTATTAAGTTATCTGCTAATTTAGCTTTTTCAGCTTGCCTTCTATCAATTTCCTTATCAATATCATCATTACCTTCAGCAAATTCACTAAATTCAAGAACAGACATTCCTTTTTCAGCAGCCATTTCTCTGAAAACAAAACCTGCAGAAATATATGGAACATCTAACTTTTCACTGAGAACCTCAGCTGTAGTTGTGGTTCCTGTACCAGCTAATCCGCCGATAGTAATTATCATTATTTTCTAGCCTCGTTTTTGAAATGTTTACGAGCACAGCTTGAACATAAGTAACCGCCGAATGGACGGTTAGGTCTTTTAGCTGTTTTTGATAATTTTCCAATTTCATATGGACGTCCACGAGGAACTCCATGTAATACTTGACCACACTCAGCACAAACATGCTTAGATGGTTTTTTCTTTTTATATCTTAAAACATTTTCCCCACCGGGAATGTTTTTGTGAACTCTTTTATATGATCTTGATCTAAACCTATTTGCAGGCATTTAATCACCTTAAATAATTTTTAATAAAATTGTGTAATAGCGTATTCAAAATAGAATATTATAATATTTCTCTTTCATTATTAATAAATGTATGGAAAAAGGGTTGATTTAGAACCCTTGTTTAAATCCTAAGAATTTTCTTAATATCTGACTCATACCAAAAGTACAAATCATATACCATAATAACCATCCGATACCATATGGAATAGTAGCCTGACCACCATATAAGAAACCACCAATGAAGTGCCAGAATGGAGTTAATGTAAGCCAATAAACAGATGGCGGCAATATAATAACTAAATTACTAATAGCAGAAGTCCTCATCCAAAAGAATATTAGAATAATTGGAATAAAAGTAACAATCATAGGTTTGAATGAATTAGACATCATTTTAGTCTGATCTTGCATCATTTCAGCCTGTTTGGCCTGAAGTTCTGCAACTTTTTTTCCATCCCCTTTCTTTTGAGCTTCACGTAATTCCTTCTGGAAAGCTTTTTTTCTAGCTTGGATTTCATTCATTTCATCTTGGTCAACTAAATATTTATTAGCAATAGTTGTAATTAATGAAACAATAAATGCAATAACTAACACAGTTAAAGCAGGATTAGTTGGATTCGGATCCATTGATAAAAGTGGATTGAAAATTGCATTCAACGCTTCATAAATAATTCCCATTGGGTCCATATCATCACCTATTTTAATACATTTACTAATTTTTTAACTGAAGAATCTAAATGATTGTCATGATTTTCAACAACTTTAACAGTAGCGCCAGTTAATGTAGCATAAGCCATTGAAGTAGCTCTGTTCATTTGTTGATGTAAATCTATGTCGTTAACTTTTTGAAGGTCTCTTTCACGAGTATCATCATTTAATCTTCTGAAAATAATCTCATCAGGATTAGCTTCAATTAAGATAAATTGATTTGGTTGTAATTGTTCCAATACCCAAATTGGCAATCCCGGTAAAAATCCAGTTGGAGTATTAATTGTACAATGAGTATCTACAATAACATTATCATTTTCAGATCGTTCTTTAATTTCTTTAGCTGCTTTAGCTTGAATCTCTTTTTGAGTTTCTGCAGGTAATTTTCTTAAAGCATCCCTATCTTCTACAATATTTTCTTTAATAGCAATTTCAGTCATTATGTCTCCATAATTTAAATGCACATAATCGACTTCTTCTAAAGCTTTATTTAATAAAGTTGTACTTCCAGAACCTGGAATTCCTGTTAACACTACTAATTTCACTTTAATCCCTCTTTTAAAAGATGAAATAGAAGAAGATTAATCTCCTCCTAAAACTTTCCTAAGGATTGGATTTGCAGACATAAGTTGTTCTTCAGCCATTTCTTCGTATAATTTATGAAGAATACCTACGGTAAGCAATACTCCAGTACCTCCACCTAAAGCACCGGTTAAATCTGCAAGGAAAGCAATAAGACCTACATAGACACCACTTATAATGGTAAGTGCAGGAATATATTTTTTCAAAATTTTATATAATTGACGTTTACTACTTCTAAACCCAGGTATCTGAATACCCGATTTGAATAATTGTTCTGAAATCTTTTTAGCGTTTAAACCACTGATTTCAACCCATAAATATGAGAATAATATACAACATGCAATAAAGAATACTGCATAAACCAAAACATGTATCGGTTCAGTATAAAACATTGTCAAGCTTGGTGTTGATAATAACCATGCAAGACCGTCAACAGCTTTACCTTTATCTAAGTGTCCTAAAATTGGGAAACCAATTTTTTGGAAAACATTAGCAAATAAAGTTACGTTCACAAGCAATGCACTTGTTAAAATAACTGGCATGTTACTTGAATAAACAAATTTTAATGGATATTTACCAACAGAACCTCTGACTCTACCGTGCCCTCTTACACTACCTTGAGAAATTGGAATTTCAACTCTCATAGCTTCTCCATAAAGAACAACTGAGAATACAACAATAGTTGCAAATAATGGAATTAAATTAGAAAAGTCAGGTGATCCCATAGAAGCTTGTTGGATGAATTTAGGAATAATACCTGCAAGCAATCCATCAGTATCTTTTAAAATACTGAATGTACCAACCATGATTGATTGACAAACCCCAGAAGCAATGAATAAACCAATACCACTACCGAATCCCCATTTGGAAACAACTTCATCAAGATAAATAATAATAAATGCGCCTAAAACAAGTTGTGCAATTAATACTAAAGTATATGAATTATCAATAGGAATTAAATTTCCAGTCAATACTAAAACAGCAGCTTCAAATATTGTGAAGATAATAGATAATACTTTTTGTGTTGCTTGGAAGTGAGATTTATCTTTATGGGATGAAAGATCCAAATCTAAAAGATTTGAACCAACCAATAATTGTAAAACAATAGAAGCAGTAACAATTGGACCAATCCCTAATGTGAGAATTGAACCAAAACTTCCAGCCATAACTGCCCTTAACGCAGCAAAACTGTCTATAGCCCCAGGAGCTAAACCATATAATGGTATTAAAGTTAAAAAATAATATAATACTAAGACAAGAGCAGTCCATTTGAGTTTTTCATTGAAGTCCTCTCTGTGAACTGGAGATTTAACTTCAGGAATAAACCTAAAAATTGGCTCTAAAACTTCTAATGATGACATTTTATTCCCCTAAAAGAGAAGAGCTATAAGATTATAGCTTCTCCTCCTAATTCTTCAATTTTTTCAATAGCAGATGCTGAAAATTGAGGTGCTGAAATTTTGTAAGCTTTAGTGATTTTACCTTTAGCTAAAACTTTATCATAACCCAATTCAGTTACATCTATAACAATTGCATCTCCTTCTTTAGATGCTTTTCCTTGTTCGATTAATTTGTCAGCTTGTTCTTCCAAGTAATTTAAATTAACAACATTGACTTTTTTAATCATTTTTTGAGGTCTTTTGAAACCATGTTTACCGAAGTAATTAGGCTCGTGGATTACAGTCCAGGTCCAGTGTTGTTTACCCATACCTGCTTTACCTTTTCCACCTTTGTTACCTGCACCTCTACGTTTTTTGGTACATCCTCCACCGTTGGATCTTGAACCTCTTTGTTTGTTGATTTTACGTTTTGTTCTAATCATACTACACACCTGAGTTTAAAGCATTCTTTTTGCAAGATCTTTAATTTCTTCTCCCCTGTAACCTAAAGATCCACCTTCTTTAACAGATAAACGGATATCTTCGTAACCTTTTCTTGGAGGGTGTAAACGGAATACAGGTTTAATACCCACATCAGCTAATTTAACTTTACCATCAACTAAAGCACTAGCCAATTCTTCAATATTATTACAATCGGAATTTTCAGCAACATACTCATCAGTAACCTTTACATTACCTGGAAGTCTTCCTCTTTTAGCAATCATTGCTGCAACAGTTTCAGCATCGATTTCCCCCCAAGTGATATAATCCTTAGCTTTTTGAAGCATTCCTTCATAACTAGGATTTTGTTCTACTAATACTGCATGGCTAATTCTGTTAAGTCTTAACATGTCTAAGGTGTCTGCAATATTTTTAATGACACCAGTAGTTCCTCTAACTCTAATAACTAAAAACATAGTATCACCATCTAGTAGTTAACTCCCATTTTTTTGAGATTTTCTTGGCTAGCTTTAACACTGCTTAATCCTTTTAAAGCATCGAATACAGCATTAGCAAAGTTAATGGTGGTTTGAGTTTGTCCGAAAGTTTGAGACCATACATCTTGAATTCCAGCAAGTTTTAAGATAGTTTTACCAACATCTCCAACTGCCAAACCTACTCCTGCAGGAGCCGGCATTAAAGTAACGCTTACACTACTGGTTTTACCTTGTACTTTGAAAGGTACGGTATGTTCTCTTCCACAAACACAACCCCAATCTCCACAGCCTCTTCTTACTTTAATAATGTTGTATTTAGCATTATCAACAGCCTTTCTGATAGCCGGACCAACTTCTTTAGCTTTACCTTGACCTAATCCAACATAACCATTTTTGTTACCTACGGCAACAATTACTCTGAAATTAACTTTTCTACCAGATTTATGCATCCTTTGAACCAAGTTAACATCCATTACTTCCTCTTCTAAATCTGGAATTAAGGCATCAACTATTTCTAATTCCATAATTGGAAGACCTTTTTCAAAAATTTCATCGATATCAATAATGGTCCCATCTTTAACTAATTTACCAAGATTGGTTTTAGGTTCCCATTCATTCATATTAAAACTCATAGTTATACCTCTGCCTCATCGATATTTTTAACAGTTTCATCAAAGTTTTCAGGTAAATCTTTAGGATTAAGACCTCTTTCAAAATACTTTGAGAATTTTTTAGCAACTTCTTCAGCATTTAAAGATTCAGCATATTCTGCAATATTTTCTCCTCTGATACGTTCATCTTCTGGGAAAATGAAGTCTCCGTGAGGTACTTCTAAACCTGCATCAACTGCACCTTTTAAAGCTGCAAATATTTTAGAACCTTTAATTGGTGATTTTAAACCTATGTCTAAGATTGCATTTTCAACACCTGCTTCTAAAGCTCTTTTAGCACATAAGTATGCTGTTAAGTAAAATGCTGAAATGTTTCCAGTAGCACCTAAGTAACCATATTGTGATAATTGTTTGCTTACTGCAGATGCAATGGTGATATCTCCTTCTGGAGCGTAATCAATAACTTGAACGGTAGCATGAGCATTAGAAACTCTAACAACCAAACGAGATTTGTTGTAATCAACTAATTTCATTCTAGCCGCATAATCAGTTTTACCTTCTCTTCTTCTTCTGAATGCTACTTTATAATTAGTTCCATGTGCCATGTTTATTCCTCTCCTTTAATTAAATCATGGTCACGGGCGTAGTTTCTCATGTAAGATTTACTTCTAAATGCGCCACCCTTAGCCATTTTGTATAATTTACGATAGGTGGTAGCATCAATGATTTCATCTTCACGCATATCTTTGAGATCTCTTCTTAAAGCCCTAATAGTAGTCATCCAAGCCTTTTTCTTAGGAGTACGAGCTTTTTTAGCCCCTTTTATACTACCTCTACCTTTTCTTTTTCCTTTTGCTTTTTGTTCTTTAATTTTTTTAGATCTGTAGCTACTAATACCTTTTTGAGGTTTTGCTTTAATAGCTCCATCTTGAATTAACTGCTTTACACCATCTCTAGTAATCGCCATAGATACTTCTTCTAATCTTTCTGGATCAATCCATACACGATTAAGACCTACTTTGAGGATACTAGCAGCTAATCTTTTTTGAGTTGTAAGATTCATGTATATAATCCTCCATTTAGATAAAATCTAAATTCCCTTTGAAATTTAACTAGTCAAATCAATTCAAATAAAGCCCCGTAATTGATTCAACTTATAAATATGATTATTTATTTAAAACTTTTATATTGAGCTCTGATGCTTTTTTCAACATCAACTCTTTTTTTCTTTTACCAATAGAAGCACTTATTCTTGCAGCATCAGATACTGGGTTTAAGTCTTCTAATTCTTGCATATTGTGAACAAGAACATCATTATATCCGGAAGGATGTAAATCCCTTATAGCTCTAGGGGTTCTGTAACCAATAGCCGGCATGTCAGGTTTACCTGCTTCATATCTTCTCATTTTACTGGTTTTACCTCTAGGGCGTCTCCATTTTATTCCAAGTTTTTTATAACGAGCATATTCTTGTCTTTTAAATCTTTTATTAGCCATTTAAATCACCATTATTCTTTGCTAGTTAAATATATTCCATCTTGGAATACTCTAGGATCTCTTCCTTTAATTTTAGTTGCTTGTTCTAGGTTAGCCATAGTTTGACCAACATGTTCCTTATTGATACCAGTAATTGTTACCTCATCACCTTTCACTACTACTTTAGAAGATCCTACTATTTTAGCAGTTCTTGGGTGTCTTTCCCCGAGGAAGTTGTCAATTAAAACTGTATCTTTTTGGACTTTTACAGTCATTGGAAAGTGAGCAAATACGATTTTCATATGATATTCAAAACCATCAGTCACACCGATTAACATGTTGTTAATGTGTGCTCTTGTGGTTCCAATCATTGCTTTATCTTTCTTTTTAGGGAATGCTGTTTCTAAAATAACAACACTATCCTCTTCTTTAATACTTACATTAGGATAAGTAAATTTTCTAGAGTCCTTTCCATTAGGTCCTTTTACAGAGACCTCATTATTATCAATTATAACTTCAACGCCTTCAGGGATATCAATTTCTTCCCTTATAGCTGCAGCTACTACCATTTTATCACCTAATACATGTAAGCCAACAAACGTCCACCAATTCCTCTTTCCTTAGCCTCATAGTGAGTCATAATTCCTTCAGGAGTTGTGACGATTAAAATACCAAAGTTTTTTGCTGGCAAAAATCTTTTTTCAAATTTCTCAAATTCATCTTTTTTAACAGCGTGACGAGGTTTGATAACACCACATTTGTTAATGTTACCTTCTAATTCTACAATAAATTTACCTGCACGGTTGTCATCAATATACTCAAAATTACCAATATAATTCTCTTTTTGCATAGTGCTTAAAACTTGTCCAATTAACTTGGAAGCAGGAGAAATAACACAAGAATCATTTACTTGCAATTCATTATTCCTGATATTAGTTAAAGCATCAGCAAGAGGATCCATAAGACTCATATTTAAAACCTCTAATTATATTTTTTAAATCCCATTTTAGGAGCTACTTCCCTAAAACATTGTCTGCACAAATTTATTCCATATCTACTAACCATAGCAGAATGATCTCCACAACGACTACATTTCTTTGCAGCTTTTCCGTATTTTCTTGGCAAAATATCACCTTATTCAGTTACATAATTAACTTCGAAGTTTTCTTCCATAAATTTCATAGTTTCTTCTTTAGAAATTCTATGTTTCTGAGGAACTTTCTTTTGTTGGATTTTTCTTTTAGAAATCCTATACCCAGGTTTTTCAAAAGTAACGGAAACATTCATACCAAAGATACCAATATCCGGATTATATCTCATGCCTGGAATATCAATATGCTCCCTAATACCAAAAGAAAGGTTTCCTTGAGCATCGAATTGAGTAGGTTTAATATTTCTACTAATTCCTTCTAAAACCATATCAATAGCTTTATCAGCTTTTTCTCCACGTAAAGTTAATTTACATGCAATAGGTTGGCGTTTTCTAATACCCCATTCTGGGTTAGTAACTGTTGAGAAAGTTTTAACAGGGGTTTGATCGAACATTTGTTCTAATAAAGTAATAGCGCGGGATAATTTTTCACCAGCTTCACCAACACCAATACTGATGGTGGCTTTTTCGATACGTACTTCATTCATTGGGTTCATTTATTAACCTCCAATAAAGATATTACCGGCTCATCAGCTCCAATTACAAATGCATAATCTTTTAAAGTTAAAAATTCATCTTTTGCACTATTTTCAATAAGAATAGTGTTTGGATTAGAATCTTTATTTTCAATGATTTCACTTACAGTACCTAATTCACCAGTGTGTTTACCACCAGTAACAAGAACAGTAGCTCCTTCCTGTAAAGGATATACATCAACAATTTCTTGTTCAGGTACTTTTAAACAAATAACATCTCCAACGGAGTATGCATCTTCATCAATGATAACATTTTTACCATCATGAAGGTTTAATTGAGTTTTACCACCTTTAATAGTGGATTTATTAACAATTTTAGATAATTTAGCACTACCCTCATCGATTAAATCTAATTGTAATTTTCCTTTTCTATCCAAAAGAACTCTATAAGCTTCCTCAGTTTTAGGAATTTCAATAACATCCATAAATCCAACTGGGAATTTATAATCTTTAACAACTCTCCCATCTACTAAAATATTACCAGAGTTGATAATTCTTTTTGCTTCTCTGGAATTATCAGCTAATTTCAAAACATCTCTGATAACTAATGTTAATGGAATAGCATCTTCAATTGAATGTGAACCTGCAGAAGGTTTTACAGTCCAAGTATCTTCTTTAGGATGAATAGGCCAAGATTTAGGTGCTTTATATCTTTTAAGATGTTTTCTAGATCCCATTTTAGCCATATTAATTATCTCCTTTATTTTTTATTCTTCTATCATCTTTTAAATCTGCTTCAATAATTACTAAGTTAGACGGGTCAACTGGGAGAAATGCATTAGTTCCATCAGGTTTAGCTAAAGTAACTTCTTCAATGTTTACTTTATATGAAGAATAATCGACAGAAGTGATTTTTCCTTCATGACCTGCAAAATCTCCACGAACTACTCTAACTGTATCTCCTGTTCTAACCGGTAAAGATTTTTTACCTATTTCTTCCCTTAAATCTTTACTTACAGAAGCACTTAAATATTTACCACGTGCATGAGCAGGAGCATTATAACGAGCTTTTCTTTGTTTTCTTGGTTGAATTGACATATTTTCACCTTATACTAAAATACTTGCTGCACTACCTACACTAGGCCATCTGTCAGCTGCTTCTTTAGCAACAGGACCTCTAATTTCGGATCCTTTTAAAATTCCTTCAGGAGTAATAATAACTGCAGCATTATCTTCAAATTTAACACGAAGACCATCAGCACGTCTATATTCCTTTTTTTGTCTGACTACAACTGCGTTAACAACTTCTCTTCTCATATCCGCAGTTCCTTTTTTAACAGATGCAACAACTAAATCTCCAACACCTGCTACATCGAGTCTTCTTCTTACACCTTTAAATCCTTTTACAGAAATGATTTCGATTTCACGAGCACCAGTATTGTCAACACATTGGAGTCTTGCTCCAATTGGTAATGCTTTAGTCATGCTTGAGGTTAATGGTTTCATAATAACTACTCTCCTTTAACTTCAACTAAAACAAAATGTTTAGTTTTACTTAATGGTCTACATTCTGCTATTTTAACAGAATCACCAATATTCACATCAAAACAATCAGGTTTGTGAACATTGATTTTAGATTTCCTTTTCTCATATCTTTCATATTTTTTAATGAATTTATAGTAACTACGTTCAACAGTAATAGTCCTTTCTGCTCTGTTACTTACTACAACACCTTCAAGAACTTGACCTCTTACAGGCAAAGTTCCATGAAATGGGCAGTTAGGATCATTACATGTAGTTTCTGGTTCTTGAACGTTAAGCCCAACCATATTATCACCATTTATATTTTTTTAAACCTTTTTTTTATTCTATCTTCAGGACGAATAGACAAAATATTACCATCAACTTCAATTTTTTCCCCGTTTGGAATTTCAAATACAAAGATTGTTCCATTCTTTGGAATAACCTTTTCAGTATTATCCATTCCCTCAATTCTGATAGTATTCTTTGTCTCATCAATAATAGTTCCGTTTAAATTAAGAGAGGTATTCCTTTTACTTCTTGCATTAACTTTTAAACCAATGAATTCATGATGCACTAAATTATTTGAAGTAATCATATTTCCATTCTCTTAATAAAAATTTACAATAAATTATGCAGAAAAATTACAAAATTTTATTGAAAAACATATCGAACAGATGAACTATCTCCTTTTCTTATTATTCTTTTTAGATTCTCGGATTTCAATAGTATCAGATGAGAAACCCATTTCAGATAAAACTTCTTTCACTCTAACTTTGTGATCTCCTTGAAGCTCTATTTGACCGTTTTTAGCGGTTCCTCCACAAGCACATTTAGCTTTAAGAGTTTTAGTGAGTTCTTTGATATCTATATCATGTTCATCAATACCTTCGATAATAGTCATGAGTTTTCCGAATCTTCTTCTAACTGTAAACACTTTTAGAGTTTGAACTTCACGTGCAATTTCTTCACAAACACAAAGTTCTTCAGGAAGCCCACATACATCACAGATTTTTGACATTTAATTCTCCTTTTGTTTTTCATTCAAAATTGTAAGAACACGAGCAATTGTTCTTTTTAATTCTTTAATTTTTCCAGGGTTTTCGACTACCCCGGCAGCTGCACTTTTAGAAACATTTTTGGATAATTCAGTTCTGAGTTCAACTAACTTATCTTGAATCTCATCAACTTCCATGTCCCAAATTTCTTTACTTCTTAAAATCGCCATTGTTCCAACTCGTTTGGATAATAAAATTTAAGATTTATCATCTTTTTCTACTTCTTCAGTAGATTCTTCTTCAACAACTTCTTCCAATTCGTCGAGATCCTCTATTTCCTCAATAATTTCTTCTTCGATGATTTCTTCGGTTTCTACATCGATATCTTCTTCAATGATATTACCATCATCTTCTTTGATGGTCATTTTTGGAGGAAGGATTTCAACGGAATCAGGCAATACAGTTTCCGGAGGCATAATTCTTACATAAATACCTAATACTCCAGGTTTTAATTCAGCAGTAGCAAAACCCTCATTAACTAATCTGATTGAAGGTTCACCACATTTCTTAATGTATCCTTCTACGAATTTAGCTACAGCAGATCTAGAACCTCTGATTTTACCAGAAATAGTGATTTCTACACCTTGAGCTCCAGCTCCCATGATTCTGCGAATAGTAGAGTAAGCTACTCTTCTAAAGTGCATACCTCTTTGTAACATATTAGAGATTTTGTATGCCATGATTTTAGGGTTAAGTTCTGGAACATCAACTTCTTTGACTTCAATTTGCGGATTATCTAAACCAAATTCAGATTTAAGAACATCGGTAATAGCTCTAACATTTTTACCACCTCTACCAATAACCATACCAGGCCTTTCTGCATAAACAATGACCATGGTACCTAAAGGTGTAATTTGAACATCCATACCACCATATCCAGCTCTTTCGAGTTCTTTTTCTAAATATTCATCAATTCTAGTTCTTCTAAGGCCTTCTGAAACGAAATCTTTTTCTATCATTAGTTAGCCTCCTGTAATACAATTTGAATATGAGTAGTAGGTGTATTGAATGGAGTCATTCTACCGAATGCTCTTGGGATGTAACCAGGGATTACTACACCTCTGTGAGATGAAATATGTTCGATGAATAAATTTTCAGTATCCATACCTTTGTACTCTGCATTAGCTTCAGCATTTTCTAAAACTTTTAAAATTTGTTCTGCAGCTTTTACAGGGTATCTGCCAGCAGCCCATCCTTTTTGTCCTTTTCTGTGACCAACTTTTTTGTTGTGTCTTTTGAAAGGAACAGATTTTTTCATATCAATAACATTTTCCAAGTAATCTTTTGCTTTTCCTACTTCCATTCCTCTAATCGCGCTGCAAATTTCAACACTGTGTTTTGGAGAAATCTTAAGAGATTTTGCCATAGCACGTGCAGTTTTTGCCTCATCAACTTTTTCATTATAAGCATATTTGTTAGCCATGTTCTAATCTCCTTATTTAAGTGGTACAAACATGGATGATCTAGTAGCACCCATACCTGGATCTCCGTGTTGAACTCTTTTTCTGGTTGGTGCAAATTCACCGAAGTAATGACCAATCATTTCAGGTTCAATAGTGACTTCTACAAAATTTTGACCATCATAAATACCGAAAGTGGTCCCTACCATTTCAGGTATTACAATCATGTCTCTACAATGGGTCCTAATTACAACAGGACGGCCATTTTTACTTCCTTCTTTATTTAATTTTCTCATTTTATCCAAAACAATTTGTTGTCTTGGTAAAAATCCTCTTTTTAAAGATCTTCTTTGTCTTGCAGGGAATAATTCCATTACTTCCTCTAAAGACATGCCTTGAAGTTCTTCAAGAGTATAACCTTTATATTTAAATATTTTTCTTGCCAATGAAACACCCTCTATCTATCTTTTTAAACCTGTTCTTTTAGCTGCAATTGAACCAACTTTTCTTCCTGGTGGTGCATGTCTTGAAACAGTAGTTGGACGACCAGGATGTTGTCTGTTACCTCCTCCGTGAGGGTGGTCAACAGCATTCATTGCTACTCCTCTTACAGTCATGAATTTTTTACCTTTAGCTTTATAAGCATGCCATTTTTTACCAGCTTTAAGGAATGGTTTATCTTTTCTTCCTCCACCAGCTACTACACCAATACTAGCACGACAGTTAGGATTTAAGTATTTTAATTCCCCTGATGGTAATTCTACAACAGCTTGATTTGCATCATGAGTAACTACAGAAGCATAAGTTCCAGAAGATCTTACAAAACGGCCTCCATCTCCAGGAGTGTTTTCAATATCATAAATTGGAGTACCTTCAGGAATTTCAGCAAGCGGCAAAGTATTACCGAATTTGATAGGAGCAGAAATACCACATTCAATTTCATCATCGATTTGAATGGTTTCAGGTGCTAAGATAAATTTCTTTTCACCATTTTCGAATTTTACTTCTGCAATAGGAGCAGTTCTTGCCGGATCGTGAACAATATCAATAACTTTTCCTTTAATACTTCCTTCTTTTTCTAATGCATCGTAAGATCGGTACCTAATTTTGTCTTTAAAACGATGAGAAGCAACACGGTGAACAGGAGTTCCTCTCCCTCTTCTTTGGTGGATTAATCGTTTACCCATTTTTCATTCCTCCTTAGAATACACCTAATCTGACAGCAAGTTCTTCTGCCATTCCTTCTTCAATTAATTTAATATATGCTACTTTTACACCTTTAGGAGTAATATGTGTATTAACTCTTGCTACTTTTTCTTCGTATAAATCCTCAAAAGCATATTTAATTTGCCTTTTATTGACTTCACGATTTACAACAAATGCAATCTCATTATTCAAATCAATTAAATTCATTGTTTTTTCAGTAACATGAGGTTTAATAATAACTGAATATGAATCCATAATATCACCTTATTTATCCAATATTATTGGAATAAACCTCCTAATTTTTCAACAGCTGATTTAGTGTAAACAGTTAGTCTTCCTGGGTGAGTACCAGGTGCTAATAATTCAGCATTTAAGTTTTCAACACCCACAACATCTACACCAGCGTGGTTTCTCGCACCTAGGGAAATTCCTTTATCTTCACCGACAACAACAAGAGGTCCTTTTACTTTTTTGTATTTTCTTCCTCTAGTTTTACCTCTACCGGCTCTGATTCTTTTACCTTCTTTAGCGCGGATGACATCATCATAAACACCTAATTTTTGGAAAATTTCACGAGTTTGTTTAGCAGTTTTTACTTCTTCAATATCATCTTCAACAATAATAGGCACTTGAGCTAAATCATCAACAACATGACCTCTATTTTCAACAATTTCTTTATTAGTGGTTGCTGCAACAGCAGATCTGATTGCAAACCTTCTTTCTTTGATGTTGATTTTTTCATGATGATTTTTTTCAGCTCTAGTAGGATGTGCTTGTCTACCACCAATAGCCATTGGTACGAAAGCTGCTTTTGAACCATTTTTAATCCTTGGCACTCTTGCAGTACCTCTACCTGAACCCCATCCTTTAGCAGAGGTTCTTTTACCTGCCATTGGGTCATTACCCCATGGTTGTACTCTAGCAGATTGTGCTGAAAGTACAGCTCTTTTGATTAAATCCGGTCTGTACACTTCATCAAAAATAGCTGGAAGTTCAATTTCATCTTTAACTTCCCCATTAATAGAATAAACATTAACTTTCATGATTATACCCCTTGTTTAGATTTTGTACTAATGTAGTTAATTTGAGGGATATCCTCAGCTTTATTGTTAGGTCTGATAGGTTGTCTTAAGATTACTAATCTTTTAGAAGGTCCTGGAAGGGATCCTTTTACTAAAACATAATCGTTTTTGACAAGCCCATATTTTACAAATCCGCCATCTGGGTTGATTTCATCAACTTCGTCAGCTGATGCGATTTTTAAAATTTTTTTATTGAATTCAGTTCTTTTGTGGTAACCCATTTGACCTGCTTGAGCTACAGTCCACATAGTTCTTCTTGGAGTCCAAGGACCAATAGAACCGACGTGTCTACCTTTTCCTGCTCTTACAGCTTTACCATATTGAATTCTAATTCCCCATCTTTTTACTACACCTTGGAATCCTTTTCCTTTTGTAGTTGCAATTGCATCAACAAATTCACCTTCATTGAAGATTTCGCTAGCTTTTACTTCATTACCTAATAACTCCAATGCAGTATTTAATTTTTCTTCAGGATTTGCTCCTCCAATACCGCATTCAAATATATCCGGTTTTTTCTTAGGTACGCTAGTTACTTTTGGATTTGTGTGTACTAAGACCTTAATTTCTTCTGTGTTTTCTAATGCACCTTGTATTTTTGCAATAGCTTCAGATTTATTGTAATCTTTAGGAAGGGAAATCTTCCTTGAAAGTTCTTGATCTAAATTGTCTGCAAGTACTTCGGTGATTACTTTCAAACCACGAGAAGTTTTTTCATATGCTCTAATTCCCATTACTACGACTGGAGGCACTTCCAATACAGTTACTGGAGTGAAAACTTCCATACCTTGAGTAGGAGAGTTTTTATCAGTATCAGTTAATAAAACGTGAGTCATACCAACTTTATAACCTGCGAGGCCGAGTAATTTTGGTTCATCGGATTTTGGCCAAGATTTAACTCTAGGGGTTTCTTTAGCTGCTCTTTTCCTTGGACTAAAAGCAACGGAACCTTTTCTTGGCTGATGATGTCTAACCATTTAATTTAACCTCCTAATATATATTTTTCCTTTATTTTTAAATTATTTTAATTTTTTTAGTTTAACAGTCAAATGAACAACTATTAAACGAGTTTGATGAAATAAATTCATCGAAATGATAAATAGCTACAAACAAGTCTGCAACTAGATAAATATCAAATTTCAATATATTCAATTGAGTTTAAGCTAATTGAAGCACAATAAAGAATATATTTAATGTATAAATCATCCTGTGCTAAGATTATTTTCAGGAGAGTCCCAAAAATATTCATGTATAAAAAGTTGAGCAAGTTATCTATTAGCGTCTAAACTAATAATATATAAAGAGAATTAAAATCTCATAAAGTTAAATAAAGAAAGTGTAGCGACAACTGCCTCTTCAGTTCTAACAGTTTCAGTTCCTTGTCCAGGAAGAGTATTTACTTTAAATAAATCCCAATTAGGATTTGAAACATCTTCTGCAATTGAAGAATAAGGGCCACCAAATAAAATAGCAATACTTTTACATTCATCTACTTTACATTTTAATTCATCAAAAATAGAATCAATATAATCTCCATATTTTGTAGTTTCCACAACAAGATCAGGTTTAATTAATTTTAAGCTATTTTTAAGACTCTTATTAGAGGAGATAACTTTATATCCCCAGTAAATGTCATCTGGTTTATCAGGTGTGACTATTACTTCTTTCTTAGCTATTTTAGTAATCTTAAAGTCAAAAATTTTTTTAACTGTAAGATGCTCTTTACAGAATGCAAATTTATCCATACCAATATCAACAAAAGTTCCTTTCTTATTTCTTTTAACAGTGAAACCTTGTCTATAATCACCCACATCTGGTTGACTATTAACAGGATGATGAGGAGTCCTAAGCGGTGGAAGGATACCGACATGCTTAAGTTCAGCTTTTATAGGAATAACTTGTCTTCTCAAATATTGAGGAGTATTCATATAATTTAGAACTTCAGCAATAAAAGCTCCATCCTCTTCTCCATCTTCGTTTTTATCATGATTGTCATTGTAAATAACAACATTATCTGCTTGAAAAATAGCTAAAGCTCTTGCTATAATCCCCACTTTATAAGTACGAATTTTAAGATCTCTAGACTCAGAAAGAAATGAGTTTGGAATAAATATAGATAGCTCATCTTTATACATTAGTTTTATATTTGGCATATAAACTATATAAAGATTACCCTACATTTATATAGCTATCACTAAATAGACTTACACATTTACAAAATATTATATCAATTATAATATCCGTAGCTTCTCATATGCTACCAACTTTTTTATACTCAGAGAATATATTAATATAGTAATATGAATAACCCACTATATAAATATATGGTTTATTTGGGTAAAAAATAAGATTTTTGAAATTTTAATTATTTATGTAATGCTCTTATTACGATTACATCAACATTTTGATTTTCTTTTGTGTGAAAATCATAAATCTTAGGAATTGGAAATTTATAACGAAAAATATGTGTTATTTTTAAATTATTGACTTCAAAATATTTTATTAAAAACTCCTCAGTAGATGCCATGTGAAATGAATACAATACACTGCAATTTAATCCAATAGCTTTTTGAATGAAATTTAAATCAACACCAACCTCAGCATTTCTCTGAGATCCGAAGGGCGGGTTTTGAAATACAGTGTCTGTAATTGATCCTTCATTAAATTCATTAATGTCGCTGACAATGAAATTTAAATTATCTAATTTTAATTTGTCTTTAACACCTATTGCTAAGTTTATAGAATCTTCATCAATATCCACACCAATTGAGGAATTTGCTCCCATCAGTGAAGAGGCAATGGCAAAAATACCAGTGCCACAACCTAAATCAACGATATTTTTATCCTCAATATCTCCAAGAGAATAAGCATTCCAGATTAAATCAGATGCAATAACCGAAGGAGTTGAATATTGCTCAAGACCAACTTTAGGATTTGGGTGCGATGGAATAGATTGAAGTTTCATTTCCAAATGTTTTTTACGAGTAATCATTTTCATCTAATAAAAATATTTAAATTATTTAGTATATAATTATATATTGATAAGAATTACTTTGAGGTTTCAAATGTTTGAAAAAATATTAATTGCAAATAGAGGAGAAATCGCAATTAGAGTAATGCGTGCCTGTCGTGAACTTGACATTAAGAGTGTAGCTATTTACTCAGATGCTGATAAAACTTCCCTTTATACAAATTATGCTGATGAAAGCTATCCTTTAGGAAATCCTTCACCGGCAAAATCCTATTTAAATATCGGAAAAATTATTAATATTGCTCTTGAATCTGGTGCTGATGCAATACACCCAGGTTATGGATTTTTAGCAGAAAATGCTAAATTAGGAGAAGAATGTGAAAAAAATGGAATTAAACTAATCGGACCAAGTGGAGATGTAATTAACAAAATGGGAGATAAAATTACATCAAAGGCTTTAATGAAAAAAGCAGGAGTTCCTGTAATTGAAGGAACCGCCGAAGGCGTGACTGATATTAATGAAGCTAAAGAAATAGCACGCCAAATTGGATATCCTGTAATTGTAAAAGCTTCAGCAGGCGGTGGAGGAATTGGTATGCGTGCAGTTTATGAAGAAGACGAACTTGTACGTGCAATTGAATCTACACAATCCGTTGCATCAACAAACTTTGGAGATTCAACCGTATTTATTGAAAAATACCTTGAAAAGCCACGCCACATAGAATTCCAATTATTAGCTGATGAACATGGAAATGTCATTCATGTAGCAGACAGAGAATGTTCTATTCAAAGAAGACATCAAAAACTCCTAGAAGAAGCGCCTTCCCCAATTATGACAGAAGAATTAAGAGAAGAAATGGGCGGAAGTGCAGTTAAAGCAGCAAAATATATTGGATATAAAAGTGCAGGTACTGTAGAATTCTTATATGATAAAGGAGAATATTATTTCCTTGAAATGAATACACGTATCCAAGTAGAACATCCCATTACTGAATTAATCACCAACACTGATTTAATTAAAGAACAAATCAAAATTGCAAATGGCGATGAATTAAGCTATGAACAGGAAGATATTAAAGTAACTGGCCATGCAATTGAATGCCGTATTAATGCAGAAGACCCATTAAATGACTTTGCACCAAATCCAGGGAAAATTACAGGTTACAGATCACCTGGCGGACCTGGCGTACGTTTAGATAGTGGAGTATACATGAATTATACCATTCCAACATTTTACGATTCAATGATTTCAAAATTAATCACATATGGAAGAGACAGAACAGATGCAATTAACAGAATGAAAAGGGCATTAAGTGAATATATCATTCTAGGAGTAAAAACAACAATTCCATTCCATAAAGCCGTTTTAAGAAACCCTAACTTTATTTCTGGCGATTTAAATACGCATTTTATCGATACATATAAAAAAGGTATTGAAATAGAAATGGATAATGTAATTGCTGAAGATTTGGAACTTGTAAATAAAATGAAATCTACTTTCATGCCGGGTAAAAAAATAGCTGCAATTTCTGCTGCAGTCGGATCATACCAAAATATGGCTAAAAATCAACAAATGCAAAAATAATTCTGTGTTGGAGATTAATAAATGAGAAGTGAGATAATTAAAATATTAAAAAAAGAGAATAAACTTTCTGATGAAACAATCAAAGAACTCCAAGAAACAGATTTAAACGATTTTGCCAATATTATTCAAGAAATCGGAAAGCAAGAAACTAAATATATTAAAGCATCTGAAATCTCTAAAGAATTAAATACGAAATATATAGGTAAAAGTTTATATGTTTTTGATGAAGTAAAATCTACTAATACCGTGGCTAAATTTTTAGCAATGAACAATGTTGAAAACGGCAGTGTGGTTATTTCTGAAAAACAAACCGATGCAAAAGGAAGATCTGGCAAAACATGGGAATCTCCATTAGGAGGAATATGGTTATCTATTATATTACAACCACATGTAGATTACTCAAAACTCCCACTTATCACATTAGCAACAGGTGTGGCGGTTGCAAAAGCAATGGAGAAAATAGGAATCAAATCTGCTGAGATTAAATGGCCTAATGATATTATCATAAATAACAAAAAGGTTTGTGGAATCTTAACAGAAGCAGTTACTCAATTTAACACAATCAAAAATGTCATTATTGGTGTTGGTATTGATGCTAATGTAGACATTACTGGTTTTCCAGAAGACTTAAAAGAAGGGACTACAACAATTAAAGAGGAGCTCGGAAGAAAAGAAAATGAAAATACTCTAATCAGATTATTTTTAGAAGAATTTGAAAAAATTGCAGAACTTTTCAATCATGAAGGATTCGAAGAAATCTTGAAAGAATGGAGAAAACGTTCATACACTATTGGAAAAATTGTAGAAGTTAGAGAACCATTCAACAAATATTATGACGGTTACGTTGTTGGCATTAGTAAGGAAGGAGCTTTAATTGTCGAAAAAATTGATGGAACCTTAGAAAAAGTAATTTCCGGAGAATGTATAATTAAAAACTAAAATACAATCTCCCTACATTTTTCTTCATTTTGGATTACTTCAAGTAATTTTTCAAAGGAAGATTCTATTTTTTTAACTAAATCATTTAAATCTAAATTAAATGCATCGCTAGTCGATAAATCAAATCTTATAGTAGGTGATGCTCCCGGCATCCCAACTGCCGGAATTGTAATTATGCCATGTTCTTTTAATAAAACAAATGAAAATACAAATGCTAAATCATCATTAGAGAGATTATGGGGAATATTAACCTCATTTGATAAATTATCCGGAGAAATAAGTACTCCATTTGGTGTTTTTTCTAAATTATTAAATTTGGACCTTAATAATTCAAATAATTGATCTTTTCTTTCAAAACTTTTTATTAAATTATCCCCATTGAAGTTTTTAATACCATTTAACATGGCTAGTACCACAGGTGGTTGAGCTTCAAGACCAAATTGATTAACTTTAATTTTTATTTTATCAATTAAATCCTTACGACCTGCCATTAATCCTCCTCTCGGACCGGACATTAATTTATCAGTACTTGTAATTGCAATATCTGCTCCTAAATCACAAGCTTTGGATTGGTTAAATACAACAGTTCTAAGTCTTGCTCCAGAAGCATCATCAACCATGACAAGAATATTTTTCTCATGAGCCATTTCAATTACTTTTTTAAATTCTTCTTCATCAATGACTTTTAAATCCATTGTAGAACCAGTCACTACAACTAATGAAGTATTGTCAGGTATTGAAAAATCATCAAAAACATCAGTTTCAAAATAATTAGCACCTACCAATTTACAACTGCGAGGAATTGATGGGTGTGCTGGCAATTCTGCAAGATAATGTACAACATTAGAATTTTTTTTGACTAATGTTAAAATAGTAGCTAAAATTCCAGAAGAAGTTCTGTTAAGTGGAAGGACCTTTTCACCACCCATATGACCAATTCCAACTTCTTGAAGAGCATCTTCAAAAATAGCCGGTCCAACATAGGTTTCTAAAAGACTTAATTCAGAAGGACTTGCAATAAATCCCCCCGATAAACCCGTTAAATCAAATAGATAATTCCTACCTTTAGTTTCAACTATGTCTTTAATAATCAAAAGAGCTTTTTCTCTTTTTTTGACTTCATCTAAAGGACTATTTACAATCATCTAATCAGAGTCATCTAATTCTAATTTAAAGTTTTCAAAGAATTCAATAATGGATTTTAATTGTTTTTCATTGATTTCAACATTAGTGTACTCTTCATCTTCAGGAATTCCATAGAAATAGTCTGCAAATAAAACTTTTCCTTCAGGAGTTGTAATGATGGTTATTCCATCACTAAGTTTATCCGGATTTTTGTTTTGGAATTCTATTTCAACAGAAACGCCTAATTTTTCAGAAAATTTAAATTTTTCTTCAGCTTCTCTGTTGCACTTTCTAATTTTTGTCATTCTAGATTTCAATTTCTTTTCAGCAAGTTCATTAATATCAGCCATAATAACACTTCATCTAAATTATAATATTTGTAAGAATAATTTAAAATATAGTATAAATTAATTAATATATAAGTATTTTTATATAAATTTCAGTCATATAGACTATTTCCTTCAATATCCATTGCAACAATAAGCGGTCCAAAATCCTTAACTTTCAAATTCCACATTGCTTCAGGCATTCCTAGGTCTAACCAATCTACACTTTCAATTTCTTCAACAGCATCAACATATAATGCCGCACAACCCCCTGTAGCAACAACATATAATGCATTATTCCTAATTAATGCTTCACGTACATTATCATCCATTCCGCCTTTACCTATGATAATTTTTGGACCCATATCTAAAACATCACTTTGGTAAGGATTCATTCTCATCGAAGTTGTTGGTCCAATAGCCACCATCTGATAATGCCCATCTTTTTTAGTTATGATTGGTCCAGCATGGAATAATACAGCACCATCAATATTTAACGGAGCACCACGTTCAATTAAACGTTTATGTGCTTGGTCTCTTGCAGTTATAATATTTCCCGTAAGGTATACCACATCCCCCGCTTTTAAATCATTTAAACTTTCATCTTTAATTGGAACATCTAATCTTTTTTCCATTTATACACCTATAATCATAATCTATTTATTAAAAAACAATATAACAATAAATATATAAAAATTTTTGCTTTAATAAAATTAATGGTTAAAGATAAACTGAGGAAAAAATGTCAAGCATGAGTAATGTTGCAGGATTGTCAAAATTTATCACAACCCTGCCAAAAACAAAATATACAATTTTAGGAATGCTTATAATCAGTTATATTCTTGGTGGAATATACTATTTAATTGATTTAATACCGAACCATGGAATAATTGAAGAATTCATTTTTGGAGGATTATTCGGATTGGCTGTTCTTGGTATTAGTTCCATAATGAGTGGAGCACTAAATCAGCAAGTTATTAGTTCCCTTCATGGTATCAACTTAAAAATAAAACATTCAATGTTTTTATCATCCATTTCAATGACCATTTTAGGAATATTCATAATTATAGGATATGTTATTTCAAGAGTGATTAATGTAGATATATTTGTCAATTTCATGTTATTTGCTTGTGTTTTAATCTATGGATTTAATACATTAGTTTTCTGGGCAACTTCCAAAGTCAGATTCACTGTTGCTGCAACAACTGGTTTAATCCAACCAGTGCTTATAATATCCATGTACATTTTAATATCATTCTTATTTACTGACACAAGCTTTATTGGGCCTGCAATGGTGCAGATAAGCCTTAAAGCAATAGTTGCAGGAATAATATTTGTTTTGGCCATTTATGCATTTATTAGAATTATCGCATCCCCATTTAATAAAAATTTAGGAATCGGCGTCTTAGATTTATTAAGTTTATTCATTGCACATATGAATGAAGGATCAAATTCTCTTGAAGGGGAATTTGAAAATATGAGTGAAGCTATTGAAACCATCGTGACATTTATTAGTTTTAAAGGTGAAAATGGAATTAAAGCATTATTTATCTCTCCATCTGTTCATCCTGGACCATTAGGCGATTTAGGTGGTTCTAATATGCCTACACTACTTGCAAATAAATTCAATCATTTTACAATGGTTGCTCATGGCCCTTCAACACACGATTTCAATCCTATTGCAGTATCTGAAATCGATAAAATTGAAGCGGCCGTTAGAAGAGGTTTAGAAAAAATTGAATATTCAAAAGATGCAAGCAAATTTATTAGATATACCTTTAAAAAAGCAAAAATAGGCGTTCAATTTTTCAATGAAGGAATGGTGATATTATCCACTTTTGCCCCTGAAGCTGTTGACGATATTGAATTTGGTGTTGGACTTACTATGATGGCTCAAAGTAGAAGCAGATGTAGTGTTAAAGACTCCATAATCGTCGATTGTCACAATTCATTTAATCCAGAAAGTGGGGAAGTTCTTCCAGGGCATGCTGAGGTATTCCACTTAATTGGAGTTATAGATACAATTAATCCAAAACAGGACAAACATGATATTAAAATTGGATGCTATTCAAATAACATGGATACTCTTGATAAACATGAAGGGGTTGGTGAAAGCGGCATTAAAACAATGATCATTGAAGTTGGAGATCAAAGAACCGCATATGTCCTATTTGATGCAAATAACATGGAAATTGGTTTTAGACAAGAGATCATAGATGCTGTAAGTGACTTTGAAATCGATGAAATTGAAGTAATGACAACTGATACACATACTGTAAATACAATTTCCAGAGGATACAATCCGATTGGTGTTGCAAAAAGAGCTGAAATTATTGAATATGTAAAATTAAGCATTACTGAAGCACTTGAAGATTTAGAAAAAGTAGAAGTTGGAACTGGAACCGAAAAAATAAAAAATCTTAATACATTCGGACCAAATAATTCAACAGAACTGATTTCAACAATTAGTTCCGTTGTGGCTGTTAGTAAGATTGTAGCTCCAGTTTTACTCATTACATCATTATTTATATCTTTTATATGGATTTTCTTTGGAGGATTATAAATACATTACAAATAATGTGTATGCAATAATCCAAGTAAAGAAAAATGGTGAAATTCCATCCCATAACCATTGGCTAAATCCGGAGATTTCATCTCCTGCAATTTTTTGGGATAATTGGCCAATGAAATACAATATTATTACTGCAATAAAAAATGCAAAAACATCATTCTTAAATCCAAGCCAACCAAGAGATAAAGCAGCTGAACATAAAGCTGCAATAAGACCAAAAATAATATGAATACTTGTAACCTTGATAGTAGTGTCCATTTATATCCTCCATTAAATTAAATATATTAATATAATTTTATGAGTTATAATATATTAAGGTATTGATAAAAAAGGTGTTAAACAATGAAATCAATGTCAAATGTAGACATTTTTACAATTACAGATGAATTAAATAATTTATTAAGTGGAGCTAGAGTCGATAAATCATTTCAACCAACAAAAGACATGGTTGTTATGCGATTTCATGTTCCCGGAACAGGTAGGATTGATTTAGTATTGCAATGCGGCTCTAGAATACATACTAGCCAATATCCTCTTGAAAATCCAACTAATCCCCCTACATTTCCTATGCTTTTAAGAAAAAGAATTAAAGGTGCACATGTTGAAAGTATTAAGCAGCACAATTTTGATCGTGTAGTGGAGATTAAAGTTAAAAAAGATAAATATTATACAGTCATTGTTGAATTATTTGATAAAGGAAACATTATTCTTCTAGATGATGAAAATAATATTATCTTGCCTCTTAAAAGAAAACAAATGAGTACAAGAGATATCAGTTCTAAAAGAGAATATATTTTCCCAGAAGAAAGAGGCATAAATCCAATAAATGCAAATGAAAACGACTTTAAATCCTTATTTCAGGACAGAGAAAGTGATGTTGTAAGAACTCTTGCAAGAAACGGTCTTGGAAGTTTATATGCTGAAGAAATTATTAAAAGAGCTAATGAAATTATAGAAATAGATAAAAATACTTCAAATAATGAAATTACCCAAGAACAATTATCTGGATTGTACCGCGGTTTCAAGGATTTGTTTGCTAACCTAACAGATGAAAAGATTAAACCTCAAATTGTGAAAAATGATAACAATGAAGACGTTGTTGCTCTTGACCTTGTTAAATATGAAAATTATGAAAAAACATATTACAAAACATTTAATGAAGCTTGTGATGAGTTTTACTCAAAAAGGGTCAATACAGATATAAAAAATGTCCAAGAATCAGCCTGGAACAAAAAAGTAAATAAGTTTGAAAAAAGGTTGCATTTACAGCAAGAAACACTTGATAATTTTACCAAGACTATCGAGGACAGCCAAGATAAAGGAGAGATTATTTATTCTAATTACTCTTCCATTGAAAATATATTAACAGTTGTAAACCAGGCTAGTAATGATTACTCTTTTAAAGAAATTGGCAAAATACTGAAAAAAGCTAAAAAAGATGGTATGGACGAAGCTCAAATTTATGAATCAATTGATAAATTAGGCGTTTTAACTTTAAATATTGACAATACCTCATTTATCATGGATCCGAAGTTAACAATTCCGGAGAATGCTGAAAATTATTATGAAAAAGCTAAAAAAGCAAAAAGAAAAACAAAAGGTGCATTGATAGCTATTGAAAATACCAAAAAACAACTGGAAGATATTAAATCTAAAAAAGACATTGCAATGGAACATGTAACAGTTCCAAAAAAGAGAGTTAAGAAAAATCTTAAGTGGTATGAAAAATTAAGATGGTTTATAAGCTCTGATGATGTTTTGGTTGTTGGAGGTCGTGATGCAAACACCAATGAAAATATTGTTAAGAAATACTTAGAACCAAATGACATCTACCTGCATGCAGATATACATGGTGCTTCTTCAACTGCTATAAAATTAAATGGAAGTGAAATAAATGACAATCTCCTTAAAGAATCGGGAGAGTTTGCAGCATCATTTTCATCTGCTTGGTCATTAGGTTACTCAACACAGGATGTATTTTGGGTCAATCCAGACCAAGTATCAAAAACACCTGAATCTGGAGAATTTCTACCAAAAGGATCATTTGTTATTAGGGGCCATAGGAATTATATCCGAAGTGCAAGAGTTAAATTAGCTATTGGAATCGTAAATTACGAAGGAAAAAGAATAATGGCCGGACCGGTTGAAGCTTTAGAAGCACATTGTGACAACTATGTTGTTATAAAACCCGGTTTTACTAAAAAAGAAGCAATAGCTAAAAAAATTATTCACAAAATTAATGAGAATGATTTGATAAATTTAGATGATGTTATACGTGTATTGCCATCCGGAAAATGCGATATCGATGAAGAATATCATCAAAGAAAAAAAATATGAAAAAATTAATCCTGACAATCTTCAGGATTAAATTCAAAATATTCACCAGGATTCATAACCACAATATCAATATTCGGGTTAAACTGGCTTACAAAATTAGCGAAAATTGCAGGATCTTGTTCAATCGGTGGAAATGTATTGTAATGCATTGGAATAACCACTTTAGGATTCATCCACATTGAAGCTAATGCCGCTTCAAAAGGACCCATGGTGAATTTATCACCAATAGGAACCATAACAACATCAGGCTTGTATATTGAACCAATTATAGTTTTCATATCACCGAATAAACCCGTATCCCCAGCATGATATATTTTAGTTCCATCTTCAAAAGTTATTAAAAAGCTTGCGGCCGTACCTCCAGGCACGATTTCTTCAACCAGATCAATATCAGAAGAATGTTTAGCTTCAAGCATTGTGAATTTAATATTTCTAAATATAAATGAACCTCCAATATTGACGCTAATATTTCTAATTCCTTGTTTTGCTAAAAAGAGTGAAATTTCATGGATACAAGCTATAGGGGCATTAGTACTGTTTGAAATTTCTAATGCATCACCAAAATGATCTAAATGCCCATGAGTAAGTAAAATTATATCTGGATTTAATTCTTCGACTGGAACTTGGCAGGCAGGATTATTACTTATAAATGGATCAATTAGGATTTTAACACCCCCATCACTTATTATTTCAAAAGCAGAGTGTCCCAACCACCTAATCTCCATTATACAACACCACCATGAGCATTATTCATTAAAATATTTTCATTTAAATTAGAAGCTATATTCCAAGTTTTTTCGAAATTAGCCCTTATATTGGAAATAGAGTTCCTATCATCATATATAGCACCATATTCCAAATTATTTTTACCTTCAGATATAATCATAGCATGTGAATCATCTGTAATTAAATTTATAGAATGTACTTTCGGAACTGTTTTAATATGAACTCCCTGTTTTAAAAGAGAAGATATTAAAAACATATAAGACATATCAGAAACATCAAATTCATCAATTATTACCCTAGAATAAATTGTTGGTACATAAGATAAAACACGGTCTGATAAATCTTTCAATGATGGAATTTCCAACATGATTTCTTTATTAACATTAACTGCTAAATTATCAAAAGCCTCTTGAGAAGTTAATACTCCATAATCCGAAATTACATAACTTTTAAGTGATTTTGGAACTGGTAAACTCTCAGGATTGTTAATATCGATTTTGATATCTCTAGCTGGAACTTCTGGAGCAATCTTATTTGGAGTATGTAAAGCTGGTTCATTTAAGGAATCTTCATATGCTAAAGCATCCTGAATATCATTTGAATTATGAGTTGGTTCAACAATGAATTCTGGAACTTCATCTGTATATCTTTCTTCACGTCTTCTAGGAGTTCTAGTGACTTTTAATGGTTTTTCATAATGAGGAGTAAAATCAAGCTGTTTACTGAAATCTACTTCTGACTCCTGTTGAGAGACAGCATTTAAACCCTCATTTGAATTATCTTCAAAAGAAGTCCCAAAAAATTCACTAGTTGAGGAATCTGGATATTCATCAACTACAAAGTCTTCATAACCCCCATCATCATAATCATTAAATTCTTTGCGAACTCTAAGTGGCTGTTTATCATCAGTTGTTTTTCTTTCAATACCGTTAAATGAACGGAAATTATCTTCACGAGATTCTATAAATTCTTTAATCATATCCGTTGTTCTAGATGCATTTGAATCAACAAAATAGCTGACAATCATTATTATCCCTACAACTGAAATGAATATACCAACTATTAACAAAATGTCCAATAAGTTATAGACCATTGTTTCATATGCAAGGAGAACACCTATTACAAATAAAATAAAACCTGAAACTAATTTTATTGTATTTCCCACGTTTTCACCCTTATCAATTATTATCACACTATTATTTAACTATGAAATTATTTATTTAACAATATTTATAAAGTTATTGGATAAAAAAAGTAAGAATCCTGGAAAAATGAGGTAAAGTAATACTTTTTTAGAATATAGTAATATTAATATAGTAAAAAAACATAAAATTAGTTTGGTGAAAAAAATGAAAAAAATGAAAAAATTCATCAATGAAAATTCAGGTCAAGGTGCAGCAGAATACATTCTTCTGTTTGGAGGAGTTATTGTTATCGCATTACTTGCATTAACAATATACAGATCATACATGAACACTAGTGATGTTAGTCTGAAAGCAAAAGATGACATCATAGATGTTAGAAACACAATACTTGATAACAGAACACATGTATAGAAAAAAACTTGATAATAAAGGACAGGGCAGTGCAGAACTCATCCTAATAATTGGAGGGTTAATTGTAATTGTACTTCTTGTTGGAAGTTATATGTCAAATATAACCAGTAAAACCCAAACTAGCATTCAAAATTTATTAAAAATAGAAAGAGATTATATAATAAATAAAATATGAAAATGGAGAGAAATTCTCTCTATTTTCCCGCCAATAAAGTTTTTAATATATTGTTCCAAGTCTCGGAATTAATATTATTTAATTTCATTGTTGTTCTAGATACAACCCTAATATTTTGAGGACATGCGGTTACACAAGCTCCACATAAATTACAGAAGTCCAAATTAGTAACAGATTTGCCATCAATAATTGAAACCGCATTACAGGAGCAAACATCCTGACATGCATGGCATGAATCCCCTTTACATATTTTTTCATCAGTTTCAATCAATTCTAATTTACCCTCAAATGGTTTGACAATAGAAATCGCATCTGATGGGCAGATTTCTGAACACCAAGAACAACTTACACAAGATTCCTCCACAATAAATGTATTGCCAGTGATTTTAGGCGTTTTAATTTCATCACTATACATACAAGTAGCGCAGACTTCATAAATCGCATTTTCAGGACATATTCTCTTACAAACCCCGCAAAAAACACATTTTGACAAATCCACATCAATAGAATTATTTAACAAGTCAATGCTTGATGTGGGAATATTTTTAATATCAATAGCACCTACAGGACATAATTCTGCACAGTAAGCACAATAAATACATTTATCCTCATCAATATCAATTTCTCCCCTAACTAAATCTTTAGTTTCAGGAAGGTTTCTTTTGAAAATAATTGAATCCTGAGGACAGACTTCATAACATCTACCACAGTAAATACAGTCATCATCATCGACTATTGATTCAACTTCCCAAATCGGGTATTCCTCCATATCTTTAACATTAATTCCATCAATATTTAAAGACAATGCCTCAAACGGACATGCAACTGAACATAAACCGCAGAATACACAAGAGTCCGCATTAATAGAAACTAAATCCATTTCTATTAACCCTCTAGCAATAGGTACGATTGGTCCTAATCTTAAAGAGTCAGTTGGACATATTTCAACACATATACCGCAACCAAGACAATTTGCATCTTGATAAGATAAGTTACGGTGTTGTTCACCCTCTCTTTTAATATCAAACATTTTATCCCTCATGCTTTAGAGATAGCTTGATTTGGACAATTTTGTATGCAAAGATCACAATCATCACAATTTTCAGAAACAATAGCAACATCACCATTTTCTTCTATGATTGCATTTTGTTCACAAAGTTTAATGCATAACCCTTGTACTGGGCAATTTTCAATGTGTCCACACAAATTTGAGTCTATTTTTACTACCATATAACCACCTCACATTACATAAAAATATTTTTATGTCAATTAATATTATATCGAACTGTACTTATAAACATATCGATTATTTTTTTTATCATTTGATGAATTTCCCATTTTGATTAATCTCACCACGCCTAATTCTTGTGGAAGATATGGGAGTTCCATCATAAGCCAATACAAAACTAACAACAACAATATCTATTGGTTTCATGCCTTTTGAAACTCTAATTTCATTGATTTTAACTGCCGTGGGTTCAGTTTCCTCACTTACAACAATGGCTTCAAAATCTGCATCAAATATTGTAGTACCATAAGGATCATCTAATTGAACAACTGAAAAATTTGATTTGTCATCAAAAAAAGATTTGAGATTACTCATCCTTTCTTTACAAGGATCGATATCCCCTTTTAAACCTCCAAAAGCATCTGAAGTCACACCAATTTCAATACAATCTCCAATCTCGAAAGCGGTCGATAACAACTTTTTATGCCCATCATGAAATTTGTCAAAAGTTCCCCCTACAGCAACTTTATTATATCTTTTAGAATTCATACTATTATCCCAATTAGTTTGATGATTTAATTATATAAAAACTTGTATAAATTTATAGCTATTGAAAAAAAGGTCATTTTCAAAAAAAAAAATCAGCAAAAAATATTTCACGATAAGCGATTTATTAGCTTTAAGACAACTCTGAATAATAAGAAAAAGTTTTTAATGAAAAATTTGTTTAAATAAAATCATTTAAGTTTTTGAAATAGTCAAAAAAGATAAAAAAATAAAAAGTAGTTAATTAGAAAGAAATACTTGAGAAATAACCCTCAAGTGAATATGATTTTACATTCCAATTAGCCACATGACCTAACGAGTTTCTAGAACTTGTAGCATCAGCAACAGTCCAAGTATTACCTATTAATACTTGAGTCCAGACATGCCCATAAGTATTTCCACTTGAAAAAGTACATTTTCCATGACCATATCTAGCAGCTAAACCTGCATTTCTATACATAGCTACAAGTAAATGTGATAAGTCCACACAATTTCCAGATTTTGTTTTTAAAGTGCCGGCAGCACCGTATTTTGTATTATAATAGAAACTATATCCGATTGCATCTCTTACGTATTTAAAAATCGCATCTGCCTTTTCTTTATCAGTACCACAATTTTTAGTCAGCTTAGTAACTAACTTTTTGATTTTAGCATCGTTAACTTCACAGTTTTTAGAAGCTGCCAAGTACGCTGCCAAATTACCAATTGTATTTTTAGAGTTTAGATTACCTGTGACTTTGGTTTTTCCACCAGACAAAGATTTTACATATACATATTTAGGCATTTTACCATATTTATCATAAGAAACAAGAATACGTGAAAATGCACTAACTAAACCATCGTAACCAATAGTTCCAACTTGTGAACTTACAGAATTAGGCAATTTACCTTTGGATTCTGAAGTTTTAACAATTTTTTTTGCAACAGAAAGGTAATCAGATAAATGACCTAAATTATTTGCCCCTTTTGGATTTGTAGGATTATCAATATTTTCAAAAGTAATACTAGATTTACCACCTGTTTTTAGGTTAACAACAGCTTTGGAAGCCAAGTATAAATACACCGCAGTAGTAACTTTAATATCACCTATATTAACTGTTGAAGGCAACTTATTATATTTGGAAATATATTTTTTCACTGTTTTGGATGCAGTGACAATATCTTTAATAGTTACTTTATTAACAACAAATATTTTAGCTGAACCAGAAGCTGATTCATGATCAAATTTTATTTTATGTGTACCTTTGGATAAAACACCTAAATTAACTTGAGCAATACCTTTGGAATTGGTTTTACCAGAGATAATTTTACCCTCAAAAGTAAAATTAACAACTGCATTTTTAACTACTATATTTTTTTCAGTAACTAATTTTACTGAAAATATAGTATTGCCTCCCGGAGAAGAATATTTATTTTCTGCAACGAATTTATATCCTTTAACTGTAAGGTATTTATTGAGTGTAGTTGATTTATAACAAGAATCAGTCACTACAGTTTTAACCTTATAGTATCCAGCTCCATTAGTTATTTTTAATTTAGCAACACCACTAGAATCAGTTTTATAAAGATATGATTTACCATCAATTATTGATTTAACGTAAATATCTTTAAGAACTTTTCCAGATTTGTCTTTAACAACAACATTAAAAGTTGAACCGTCATTAGGTTCCATTTTTAAATTTTTAGCACTTATTACTGCATCTGCTCTTATGACAATTACTTTACTTGAACCGTGTGAATAACTATTAGAACCCTTTTTAGAGTGAGAATAGCTAACTTTATAAACACCAGGTTTTAAATCTTTAATTTTTAATTTAGCATTACCATATTTGTTAGTTTTACATATGGTAGATTTTCCATTAATTTTAATATTGACAGTTTTATTTGCTAAATTTTTACCCTTATCATTAGTTAATTTCACTTTAAATTTAGATCCGTCATTATATTTCATAACCAAATATGATGAGGACAGTTTTGTAGTTGGTTTAAAAATAACTAAACTTGCAGAATCTGATTTTGATTTGTAATTTTTGCTACCACCATACTTAAAAGTAATCTTATGAGTACCTTTAGAAAGAACAGGAATAGTTACAGTAGCTTTCCCATTCGCATTAGTCTTTGAGGTTACTTTTTTATTACCATAAGTAAAAGAAATTTTTTTATTCTTAAGCAATATATTATGAGCTGATTTCAAGGTAACAGTAAATGAACCTTTTTTATTAACACTAATATACTTTTTACTGTCAAAATCGAAATTAGTTTTTTCTTTTTTAACTACAATATTATGTGAAACCATTTCTTTTGAATATGGGTTAATTGCAGTAATGGTATATTTACCTACAGCTAAATTTATATTGAGTACGGCATTGCCATAATCATTAGTTGTTCTAGTATAAGTTTTGCCGTTAACTTTGAAAGTAACGTTAGTATTTGCCAATACCTCATTTGCTTTCCAAAATTTAACCTTATACTTAGATATATATCCATAAGTTTTTGTTAAATCGCTTCCAATTATAGATGATAATACTTTAACCTTTTTAGTAGTTGAATAATGGGAATAATCTGAATTTCCATTATAATTTAAGTTAATAGAATATGATCCAACTGCTAGAGAAGCAGTTTTTATAGTAGCTATACCTTTAGAGTTGGTATATGCAGAATAAGTTTTCTTATTCACAGTTAGGAAAACTTTTTGATTGGTTAAAGGATTGCCATCAGCATCGCTCAAAGTTAAAGTGAAGTATGTAGCTGATTTTTTGTAGTGAGTATCAGATACAGTTAACTTTGTAGATATTGGAGTACCATTTTTAATACCAGATTCACTTGAATTGCCAGCACTGACGAAATTATTACTTGAATCAGCAGCAATAACACTATCAGTACCTGAAATAGATGAATTCAAAGTATTTTCCCCGACTACTTCAATATCGGAAGTTGATTGATTATTCTCATAATATGAATAAGTATCATTTAGAACTTCGTCATCCGAATAATCTCTCAAATTATCATCATGAGAATTAATTATATTAGTTTCTGAGATAGAATCCTCGCTAGAAATTTCTAATTTGTTTGTAGATAATGAATCAACACTATCTTCTAAATTTGAATCTTCTGAATTTGAAACATTTGTTAAATCAACTGCACTAACAGCTCCTAAAACAAAGAACAACATTAACACAAAGGATAACAACAATGTTTTATTTTTTATCGAAATTTTTCCACCTCTTGGTTCTCATTACGAAAATTTTATAGTAAAATATGATTATACTAAAATATAGCATTCATAATGAGTGGATAAAGATTATATTTATTATCTTATATAAATGTTTTTAAAACCCCAATATTTAAAAAACCCATTTAAATTGCTCAAATCAGCCAAAAAAGATTATAAATGCATGAAATTTTTAAATAAAATAATAAATATAGTGAAATAATCTAAGATAAAACTAAATATCTTAAATTTAAAATAAAATTTTAACACTTCAATGAAAAAAGAAATTTGAAATTGATGATTTTTAATAATAAAAATTAAATAGTATTCATTAATTATATGAAAATTAAGGGAATTATTGTTTAAATTAAGAAAAATAAATTAATGCAAGTAAATTAATGACTAAAAAAAGCTTTAACTAAAAAAATAAAAGATATTGCATGAAGTTGATTTAATGTTATATGAGAAAAATGTATTCCAAAAAGACTACAAGAATGTAGATATAAGGTTCGGATTATGCTATCCAAATATTTATAAAACCGCCATGTCTTCTTTAGGTTATAATATCCTATATAATTTAATTAACGAACGTGAAAACACTTGGTGTGAGCGCATAATTTATCCAAACGTCAATTCAATTGAATCAAACACTTCAAGCAGATATTTTGATATAATAAGTTTTACACTTCAATTTGAGGAAGATTATTTTAATGTTTTAGAGATGCTGAAAGAAAGTAAAATTCCACTTAAACGAAAAGACCGGGATGGAAGTTATCCATTAATTATAGCTGGTGGACCTTGTGCCACTGCAAATCCAATGCCTTTAGCTGACTATATTGATTTGTTTATTATCGGAGAAGGGGAAAACACAATAAATGAATTTTTAGATGTTTATCAAAATTCGCAAAATAAAGATTTGAAAAAATATCTTGAACTCGATGGGATTTACATTCCGGAATTCGATAATAAAACAAAAATGACTATCATAGACAATATGAATGAAACATATCACATAACACAACCAATAATAAGCAGAAGTGATGATGAAAACTATCAGAGTATTTTTAATAATTCAATAATGCTAAATGTTTCAAGAGGCTGCACTCGAGGATGTAGGTTTTGTATGGCGGGGTATCTTTATCGACCTATCCGACAAACAAACTGGAAAAAGTTAATTGATATAGCAATTGAAAATAGAAAAAATACCGGTTTAAATAAAATTACATTAATTGGTGCTGCAGTTTCAGATTACAGTGATTTAGATAAATTGATTAATGGTCTTGAACATGAGGGCTTTCAAATTTCAACACCTTCTCTGAGAATTGAATCCATTACAAAAGAAACTTTAGAAACTTTAAAAAACAGCGGACTTAAAACTATTACTTTAGCACCTGAATCAATTAATCACCTTAGAAAAGTGATTAATAAATACATACTGGAAGATAAAATTTTTAAGGTAATAAAAAATGCTGTTGAATTGGATTTTAATATAAAATTATACTTTTTAATAGGAATACCAAGTGAAAATATGGAGGATATTCATGAACTTTGTGAATATATGAAAAAAATAGCTCATATGCATAAAAATCCTAAAAGAGTGAAATTTAGTGTGAATCCGATAATTCCAAAACCCCATACTCCACTTCAATGGGAAGGTTATGATTTCAAAGACATTAAAAAGAAAACAAGATATATAAAAAAGGAAATGAAAAATTATAATATTAAATGTGAAAGTCCTAAAAAAGGACTTATCCAGTATATATTATCTTGTGGAAATAGTGACATTGGTGAGGTTATTGAAAAATCTCTAACAAAACAAATTACACTTAAAGACTGGAGGGAAAGGACTCCAAAATATGATATTGATGACATATTACCTTGGAGCAATATTGACATAGGTGTAAATGAAAGATTTTTAAAAATAGAACATAAACGATTGAGAAATTTAAAACAAACACATTGGTGTGAAACAAATCCATGCTACAATTGTGGAGTATGTGAAAAATAATTACTGGAAAAAAATAAATTTACTATAATAATATATAATATAATTATTAGTGAGGCAAAATATGATTAATCCTGCAAGTAGAACAAAATCAATTGAATTATCATTAATTAGAAAAATGTTTGAAGTGACAAATCCTAATGCTATAAACTTAGGAATTGGGGAACCTGATTTTAATGTTCCCAAAAACATTAAAGATGCAATGAAAAAATCAATCGACAACAATGATACCCATTATACTCCAAATAAAGGATATATTGAATTAAGAGAAGAAATCGTTAAAAAATTCAAAAGAGATAATGGGATTAATACTGATCCTGAAAATGTAATTGTTACTGTTGGAGCTAGTGAAGCATTGAATATCTGTACACAAGCATTTATTGAATCCGGTAATGAAGTAATACTGCCCAATCCTAGTTTTTTATCATATGAAGCATGTATTAACCTCTCTGGTGGATCAATCGTGCCAGTAGATTGTAAAATGGAAAATGAATTTAAATTAAAAGCTGATGAGGTATTAGAAAAAATAACTCCAAAAACAAAAGCAATAATACTGAATTCACCATCAAACCCTACTGGAGCAGTTATGGAAAAAGAGGACATTAAAGCAATAGCTGACTTATCAATGGATCATGACTTTTTAATAATATCTGATGAAATTTATGAAAAAATAATTTATGATAAGAAACATTACTCTCCGGGAAAATATAGCGACAATGTTATAACATTAAATGGATTTTCAAAAACTTATGCAATGACCGGCCTTAGAATAGGCTATTTAACTGCAAATGAAACTTATAGTGAAGAATTACTAAAAATCCACCAATACAATATTGCATGTGCTAGTACCACTTCTCAAAGAGGAGCATACGAAGCATTAACCGGACCACAAGATGAAGTAAATGAAATGGTTAAAGAATTCAAAAAAAGAAGAGATTTAATTGTTAGTCGTTTAAATGAAATGGGATATAAAACTGTAAATGCAGAAGGTGCATTTTATGTATTTCCAAAAATTGAAGACAAAGATTTTGTCATGAAAGCAGCAAAAGCAGGAGTAATCACTGTGCCTGGAGTAGCATTTGGTTCAAATGGGAAAAATCATGTAAGAATGTCTTATGCTAACTCTTATGAAAATATTGAAAAAGCTATGAATATATTAGAAGAACGTGTGGTTAATGGATGAATTTAGAGGCAAAGCAGGTAAAAAAGCAGCAACTGTAGCAATTACTTCAAACTGTATTTTAACTGTTTTAAACATATTTGTTGGATTGATGTCTGGAAGTTATGCATTAGTATCTGAAGGAGCACATACTCTTTCAGATGTTGCAACATCTGTTATAGCATATATAGGATTTAGAATTGGTCAAAGACCTGCAGATAAAGAACACCCAATCGGACATGGTCGTGCAGAAGCAATCAGCGGATTGATAATTGTTTTATTCTTAGGAATGGTTGCTTATGAAATTATAACTGGAGCTTTTGATAAATTAATACATCCCGAATTAGTTACAATCCCCGATACATTTGCAGCATTAATGGCCGTCTTTGGAATATTTGTAAACTATTCAATAAGTGAATACATCATTGGAATAGGAAAAGAAATAAAAAGTCCGGCAATTGTTGCTGATGGAAAACATCAAAAAACAGACATATTTTCTTCATTAGCAATATTAATTGGAGTAATCATATCCAATATAGGTTATCCCATTTTAGATCCAATTATTGGATTAATTATTGGGATTTTAATCTTAAAAACTGCTTATGAAATTGGAAAAGAAAATATTGATAATATTATGGGAAAAGTACCTTCACAAGATTTAGAAAATAGAGTAAGAAGAATAGCCAATAAAACTCCAAAAGCTCAAGGAGCCCATAATATTAAAGTAGATTACTTAGGTTCTTATGCAACAGTTTATTTACATATTAAACTTGATGGAAACATGACTTTAAATGAATCTCATGAAATTGTTCACAATGTTGAAAATAATATTCTAAAAAAAATTCCCGAAGTAAAATACGTAATGGTGCATGCATGTCCATCTGGAATAGATTACGACCATGACCAAAAAATAGATAAATAAAAACGCCGGGACCGGGATTTGAACCCGGGTGGTCATATGACCATCGGATTAGCAGTCCGACGCCGTACCAGGCTGGGCCATCCCGACATGATAAAAAACAGTATAATACATTATATGTAAAAACTTATTTATAAACTTAATTATTTTTATTAATGGCGTGTTCAAAAGTGGACTAATCTCAAAAATATAAGTGATCTAAAAAATCCAACTCCACCCCGGGATTCTGCAAGCATTGAATGTTAACAGTAGAGCTGCTCCCTTCCGGGCCTGACCCATTCCCATATTAGAGATGACTAATTTTTACCCTCCAGTGAAAACTTCATCACCACCAATCCTGCAGGACGAGGTTTCTATGTCGTTTTTTCTAGGCTCATATTCTCTTAAAAAGCCGCCTTTTGAACTTCAACTGCACCAAAGGGGGTGTGTGCTTACAGAGGACCCCTAACCCTCCAGTCTAGCCAACATTATATTTGGTCTTAATATTATATAAATGTTAGTAAAATTCATTAAATAAATATTAAAATAAAATTAAAAAACTATTCTAGAAAAAATAATAAATTCCAGTAACTAATTAAAAAAGAGTTAAATTAAAAAATAAAGAAAAAATAATAGAATTATTAGAATATTTCTTGAAGTATATCTCCATCAGAAATAATTCCAATTAATTTATCTCCATCAACTACAGGAAGCTGATTTAAAATTCCGGAAGATGGAGCACCATCTTTCATGACTTTAATTGCCATTTCAAGAGTATCTTCTGGAGAAATTGTAACTACAGAAGTAATCATTATTTCGCCAACATTAGTACCTAATTCATATTTATCAAGAATTAAATTATGACCAACATCAGTTGCAGTTATAATTCCAATCAATTTATCATCTTCAACAACCGGAAGAGAACTAATTTTATATTCCATTAATTTTTCAAATGCATTTACAACATCAACATCTGAAGTAGTTGTTACTAAATCAGTTGTCATGATGTCTTTAACTTTCTTGTTCAACATGTTATTCACCACCATATTTTTCAAGGATATCAGCAACCATAATTTCAATTGTCTCATTTATTTCAACATTATCAATTACGCGTATATCATAACTTTTTGCTTGTTCAACCAAAAAATCTTGAGTTTTCCTTATTATTCCAAAATTATCCATATATCTCTCAAGAGACCTTCTTACCCAAGGTTGTCTACATCTTGAATAGAATCTTTGTTTATGAGATTCTTCATCCCCAACGATTAAAGTAAACATTATAATATTATTCTCTTCAATTAATTTAGGATTAATAAACCCTGGAACTAAATGAACCCCTTCTATGATAGTGCTAATTCCTTCTTTAATAGATCTTTCAATAATTGCTTCAATACCTACATTTACAACATCCACATGATTAATGAAACCTTCAATAATAGGATCTACTCTAATAGACGGTATTCGTATACTTTCATAAGCATCGAAACTGGATTTATGAATTACAGGACTTAAATCTTTAGAAATAATTTTACGCATTACTTCCCGAATCATATCTGTACTTATAAGATTTTTTAATCTTAATCTATTTGCAAGCTCAAATGCCATCGAGGAAGTGCCTACACCTGATGCCCCTCCAATTAAAATAATTAAAGGTTCTTCAGAATTTCTCAAAGACCTCCAATTTTTATATTTAACAGCGATATTATGATCAATGGATTCTAAATGATATAAAACAACCTCTGCTAAATCCTTACTGGAAATTTCTGCAATATTGTTCACAATCAAATAAACTTCAATATCACTAGCAATGTCATGCGCTTTTTCAACACCAATATCGGCTACATTAAGAGAACGAGATAAAATTCCTTTAGAAAAAGGTTCTTTATATTTTTTACCATCAACCTCTGCAGTAATCCAAATCATGACAATCACACTTAAATATATAAATAAATATCTAAGAATTATATTAAATATAATTTGTTATTTGATTTGAAAATTCACAGAAAAAGAAAAAAAAATAAGTGATTATTCGTCTAATGAAATAATACTTATGTCATAATTTGAGCCATCTTTAACGTCAATCAGAACAGCTCCATTATCTTTTAACATACCTGGATTTGCTACATCAGTAGTTTTTCCGATTTTACTGAGGGATTTTGCTTCATGAATATGTCCGCATAAATTAATTTGAGGTTCAAATTCATGAATAGATTTTAAAATACCCTGACTACCTACATGCTCACCGTTTTCAACTCTATCTGCTTCAGTGTTGAAAGGAGGTGCATGAGTAACTAATATTTTTACTTTAGGAATCTCTGAATTGTAAACATAATCATAATTAGCTAATAAGTCATAAACACTCCTATAGATTTTGTCATCATCCATTTCTCCAGGAGTATCAAATGGAGTTGGATTAGATCCGCCAAAACCAAATAATACAGCATCACCATATGCAATAATATTATTATGAAGACAGAATGAAACATCATTAATAGCATTACAAATTCCATTAGGATCACAATTGCCTGGAATTGCTATAACATCTACATCATAATCATATATTTTATTAATAAAAGTTTCTACAAATTCAAGTGGTCCAAAATCAGTGATGTCTCCTAAAATTAAAACTAAATCAATATCATTATTAGTTAAATAAGTATATAAATTTTCATTTTCTTCACCATGAACATCACTAATCGCTAAAATTTTAACCATATTACCACCCCATTATTGCTCTAAAAAGAAACCACCCATTTCTTTTAGACCCATTTTGAGATCTTCATTATCTCCATGTAATTCAACAGTCACATCATCATCAAATTCGATGATAAGTCCATTCCACTCTGCAATTTCCTGAACTCTTTCTTCAGCCAAAGGAACTCTTAAATTAATCCTACCAGTTGTTAAACCTGGAGGAGTATTTACTAAGAATTTGGATCTTGAATCTGCAAATTCAAATACTTCTTTTCCTTGCATGGCTTGTTTAAATAAATCAATCCAACGATCGACATAATCCTCTCCTTCTTCTTCTGCAATTGTTAAAAGAGTTCCTTGAATATTATTTAAAGACATTTCAGCATTTGCCAAACCATTGATTAATTCAGGATGTGATGGATCTCTTTTATATGAACTAATAGATGATCGAATAATCCCCATTTCCGGACTTATTCCATTAGGGATTGAGTATCCTTTTTTTATTAAATCCTGTAAAAGATTATTAAGAATTAACCAATTTTGTTCTGAAGGCAAACTCATAAATGTCCACCTATGATTTTTAAAGTAGTATGATTAATTTTAGCATCAGCGTCTTTTAATTCATTTTCAATTTCCTGAGTATTTTTATAGGAATCTAAGAATAATACATGATGAGTAGAAGTCCCGGCAATGTTTAAAATTGCTAATTCATCACTTGGTTTAAGTTCTCTTTTGTCAATAGTTGCTTTAAATTGAACATAAGGTTCATATTCTTCTGGAAGGTCAGAATATTTAAATATACCATCTAATGTTGCTACAAACATAATTACACCTCAATTAATTATTATCTTATTTTATTTAATTACTAATATATAAACATGATTGCGAATTATTCGTATTGGAACAAACAAAAAAATTAATTATAAAAAAAATAGTTATCCAAAAAGATAACTAATCCGAAATGTGTTTTCAGTGCCTCAAAAATAAAAAAGGTAAGGATAAAAATCCTTAAACTTATTTAGCATTTCCTCCTAAAGCTTTTTGAACAGCAGGAGTTGCATCAATTTTTTGAGCATCAAAAGTTAATTCATCAACAGGCAATCCCATAGCTAATCCGAATAATTGAGCTAAATGGAATACAGGGATTGAAAAGTTAGTTCCATATCTTTCGTTTACTTCAACTTGACCTTGATCAAATTGCATGTGACAGAAAGGACATACGTTAACAATTGCATCTACACCTGCTTCAGTCATGTATTCGAGTTTTTCTTTAGTGAAACTAGTAGTAACATCTAAATCTCTTGCTCTTAAACCTCCACCTGCACCACAACACATCATTTTGTCTTTGTAGTCTACAGATTTAGCACCGGTAATTTCTACAAGATCATCTAAAATAGATGGATTTTCAGCTTGATCTTCGATACCGATAGTTTGGGTAGGTTTTAAGAAGTGGCAACCATAGTGTACAGCAACATTTAAATCTAATGGTTTTTCGATTAAAGATGCTAATTTTTCAAATCCAACATCATCCCTTAAGATTTGAGCAATATGTTTAACTTCAATAGTACCTTTGTATTCTCTACCAATTTCAGCCAAGTTAGCATTAATTTCAGCTTTTTTCTCTTCATCTTCTTTTAAGATATGATTACATTCAAATAATGAACCGAAACATCCATTACATTCAGTCATAATGTCAGCACCCATATCTTCAGCAAGAGTTAAGTTACGAGCTGCGATAGTAGCCCAAGTTTCTTCATCAAAAGAACCGAATACACCAGGAGCAGGACAACAAGAAGCTCCTTCCATATCCTTTAATTTAATATCTAATGCTTCGAATAATTTTCTGGTAGCTTTTTCAACACCAGGATAACGGTTGTTCATGATACAACCTAAGAAATATGCAATTTCCATTTTATAACTCTCCTCAATTCATTTATTCTCTTAATCCACCGGTTGCTTCGTCGTAACCGATTAATTCATCAAATTCAGTGATTTTACATAATGTTTTTATTTCAGCTAATGCCTCTGGATAAAAATGAGTTGTAGGTGGCACTTCAGGAAGACCAATTTTAACTCTTAAAGCTTTAATTTTATCATTAATAGGTACAGCGTGACCTGTGTTGAGTACATATACTCCAGTCATTTTGTGAGCTTTTGCCATGTAACCCGCATGTGCTGCAATATTACGTGCTTTTTTGATAATATCCACAATTTTAACACTTCTAAGACATCTTTCTTGGCAAGTATAACAAGTAGTACACATCCATAATGCGTCATCAGCAATAACTTCTTCTTTTAATCCTAGTAAACATTTTCTGACAATCTGTCTTACTTTGTATGGGGTTCTTCTTCCAGAAGGACAACTTCCACTACAAGTACCACATTGGAAACAGTGTTTTACAGTTTCAATTCCAGCGTCGATAAATGCTGCAGTGAAATCTGGATCACGATTACTATCATTTAATAATTCTTTATCAGTCAATAAAGTCATTTTATCTCTCTCTGTATCATTATTTTTTGAATCTGTTTCAACTTCTTCAACATCTTCTTCAGTTTCAATTTCAGCAGGAGTTTCGGCTTCAGCAAGAGTTTCTTCCTCAACGGTTTCAACTTCTTTCACAATTTCTTCAGAAGAATCCTCAATAATTTCTTCTTCAGTTTCGATGTTTTCGGAAGTTAAATCTTCAGTGCTGTCTTCTAATTCCTCAATAGTTGTCTCCTCAGCTTCAACAACAGTTTCGGTTTCAAGATCGACAGGTTCATTTTCTTTTATTGAAGATGTGACTTGAACATCATCAGATGTGCTTGAAACATCAGTATTGATGTCAGTTTCATCTTTATCCTCTTTTAATAAGGATTTTAGACGATTTAGTATAGACATTGAAAACACACCTCGGATTATCATCGGAAAATCTCCTCAAATCCATAATTATAATCTTTAAAAAACAATATATAAAGCTTACTAAAAATTTAGCTGGTGTAATCAAAAAGGTTACATGAAATAAAAAATTTTTATATGCCCAAAAATCCAATATTAAACTAATAAGAAAAAAGGGAGAAATAAATGATAAAAAAATTTGAAATAAAATCACATGATGGACCTGGAAGAATCTGCAAAATTGATGGTGAACTAACTCCAAAGTTATTTTTTAAAGATGACTTAAAAATTGCACCAACTCAAGGTTCTGCACATAATGTTGACCGTGAAATTGTTGAATTTAATGTTAAAGAAACATTAAAGCTAGCTAAAGAAAACACAAACAAATGTGACTTAGCAGTTATTCAAGGTTCAAAATATATTGATTTAAGAGTTGAATGCTTAAAGCAACTTGAAAATATTGGATATAATGGATTTATAATAGCCAATGGAGACGCATTACTAACTAATCCCAAAGAATTAGTTGAATTAATCGTTATTCTTAAAAAAGAAGCTAAAAAAAGTAGTTATTTTATTTTTCCATTTGCTGAACTATCATTCATGCCAATATTGACATATATGGGGATTGATGGATTTTTAGCAGATGCTGCAAATTATTATAGTCATTTAAATGTCTTACAAACTCCAACAAAAGCATATGACTTAAATACTTATCCCATTTATGATGAGATTTCACAAAAAGATTTGGAAAATAAAAATATTGAAAATATGGAATTTGTTATAAAAGAAATTCATGCCCATATGAAAAATAAATCATTGAGAAATCTTGTAGAAGAGAGATCTGGAACAACTCCTCAAAATATCTCAACTTTAAAAATACTTGATAGAAATTATATAGATTACCTATTAGAATACACACAACTATTTTAAAATCTCAAATGATGAAATCATATTTATGAATTCAGATTCCGCCTCTCCTGAAATGTCTAATGTCCTTAATTCAAAAATATATATTATTTTATTTTCAATAAATACATATGTATGCATATCAAAGTTAATATCTGGAGTATCCATATTTGCATGAAGTTTTATAGCATCCAGACCTGCAATTTGTATAAAATCTGATGCTAAAATTACTCCACCATCATCTGAAATTGCATCCTCCATAAATATTTTATAATCATCAAGGGTAGTGGCAGTTGGAAACATGACCGCATTAATTAAATTATTCTGGCCTTTAGATAAAGTAGCTATACAATCCGGATTTGAAAGTATGTCTGCTTTTTCAACTTCCCAAGTATCAGGATATTCGAAAGTGATTTTGCCTGTGTTAAATATCCTCATAAATCATCCTCTTTTTTAGGTGAAACGTCAATTGTTTCCGGATAGTCATCAATAGTGTCGATATATTTAGAAAATGGTTCTGGAAGTTTTGGCATTACTTCTTTTAGGATTTCTGCTGCATCAAGTTCTAATGCCTGACCTGAAAGTAATTGTTCAACATCAAAGTCAAAGTCAAATGGTTTAAGTAAATCATCGGTAGATACTCTCAAATTAATTTTATTCTTATTGAGTATCATTTTTATAGTGCTAGTATTTCTTATTTGCTCATTCATGTCTTCAACTGTGCTTTTTATATCATATGCTATAGCTTTATTCTTCTCATTTACATCATGTTTTGATTTTTCAATGGATTTTTCTAAATCTTTAACTAAAAGAGCATTTCTTCTGTTAATATTGTCCCTTGCTTCATCAATAACGACATTAATAGCATTTAAAATAGATTTGTTTAATTCAACATTATAAGCAAGAATCATTTTATTTTTATAATCAAGTTCTTTAAAAATAGCAACACGTTCATCATTAATAGCTTTAATTTCCTTATTCAATTCATGAATTTCATCTTTAGCTTTAACAAGTTCCTCTTTATCTGTTAATTGATCTTTTAGAGAATTCACATCATTGAAAAATGATCCTTTAAGAGTTTGAAGCTGTTCCTGCAAATGCCCAATTTCAGCATCTTTTGCTTCAATAATATGATGAAATTCATCAAGTTTTTCATCGGAAAATTGATTATCTATTAATTTTTGATAATCATTTTGAGATAAAACTTTTACCAAATCATCGTCTTCAAATGGATCTTCTTTTTTAAGACTAACTTGTTTTTGTTGAGACTCTTTTTCAACAGAATTGCCATCTTTGTCCTTACTGGTATATTTTTTAGTATACACCCTAACAGTTCTAAATTCATCACTTTCCATATGGACACCACTTTATATTAATAAGTTGATTCGTTTAATTTAAATACTTAATGGGTGTCCGCCAAAACTAATTTTTTTTATTTTGAATTTTTTATAACTGCGTTATAATTTTCTTGTTTTGTTAATTTTTTTCATTAAATTAATTAGAATTTAATTTTAATTATTTATTATTAATAATTTTTAATATGGATTATAATGATTTATTTATATATTTGATTTTAGTCATTTTTAGAATAGTAATATTTATATACTATGATGTACATATTTTATATTAGATATGAGTTATTATGTGTTGGTTATTTATGGTTAGTAAGAAAGTTATTAAGAATCAGGCTGAATTAGGCATTAGGACTTATGATTTTAATGTTCCAGAGAATCATATTTCTCGTTTTGTGGTTGATTTTATTGAAGAATTTTATCCGATTTTGGGAATTAAAGAGAATAAGAAAAAAGGCGGTAGGCCTTCATATCCTCCATGTTCCATGTTAAAATTACTTGTTTATGCAAAAATAGACCATATTGAAAGTGCTAGAGTCATTGCAGAAATGACAAAGTACCATGACATATATAAATTCGTTTGTGATAGAATTAAACCCTCTGAACGTTCAATTCAAAGGTATCGTGATGAATTTGGACGTTATTATGAAGTATTGCTTCAAATGACATTAAAAATGGCCGTAAAAAAAGGATTCACTGAATTTAATCATGTTGTTGTAGTCGATGGGACCATCAAAAAAGCATTCAATTCTAACCAAAATATGATCAGCAAAAAAGAAACCAATTTGCTGGTCCAGTTCTACAAAGGACTGGAAGTTGACCTTAAAAAGCTTGAAAAACTCAATAAACCAGCTCAAAAAATACTAAATGACAAGGAAATGTCCAATGATGAAAAATTAGAAATATTATATGACATCAGAACTCAATTCAAATTCACAGGACAGGATAAAATACCAATGAATGATATTGAAGCACGCATGATGAAAGGAAAAAAGGAAACTTCCTGGTTGCTTATAATATCCAATCTGCAGTCGATTACGACACCAAACTAATCTGCGCATTAAACGTCACACAAAACCCTACAGACCATTACCAACTACCAGAAGTAGCTGACAAAGCAATAAACAACATAGGAAAAGTACCAAAACACATGAGTGCAGATACAATATATTTAAATCAAATAAGCCTATCATACTTTGTAAACAAAGGAATAGATGATGGATTAATACCAACAAGAAAACAATCCAAAGAAAAAATAGGCAAATTAAATCCAAACCAATTCCATAAAGACCACTTTTACTACATATCCGACCTAGACTTATTTATGTGCCCATCAGGACAACCAATGTACTTCTACAAAGAATACACACAACCAAACGAAGAACCAGACAAACCCGACAAAATAAAAAGACTCTACAACAATTATACTGCATGTAAATACTGCATTCACAGAAAATCCTGCTTAACAGACAAACAAACACATAAAACCATCACAGAAAACGGTGGCAGATTAGAAAGAGCAATGTTCTTCAAAATGGAAAAAGAAGAATATAAAGAAGAATTCAAAAAAAAACCAAGTGTAGAAGGACCATTCGGAATATTCAAAGAACAATACCATGTAGAACAAGAAATAGTAATCGGAATGGTAAAAACCGGAGAAAGACTCAACCTAGATGCACTAGCATACAATATAAAAAGATTATATAATCTTATTCAAGGAAGAACAAAATAATAAAGAAGATATTGTTGATTTTTGTGAAAGTATATCCACTACACACCAATTAAAGCTTGATGTGACCATTTACTAGAATCCACACTCAAAAATCATTTTTGGCGGACACTCTAATGTAAAAAAAATAAAAAAAAGAAAAAATTTTACTTATCTTCTTTTTCCATCCATAATAACATTGCTTCTTCAATTGCCTTTGAATACCATCCAGTTTTAAATAACATTTTATTAGAGGCTAATCTGCGAAAATCCAAATCAATGTCATTATTGATGCTGATTGTAACACGTCTGTTTCGAGTCATAGAATTAAATTGTACACACTAGTTAATAAATGTTTTAGTGCATTTACGAACAATTTTGCATTCGATTTTGAATACTGGAATTAACTAAATTAATCTAAAAAACACCACCACCAATCTATGACAAATTCAGAAAAACCGGAAAAAAATATAGATATTGATTTTGTCTAAAATACTTTAAAACATTAAAAACCAAATATTATTTGGATAATATCCCAAATTATAGAAATTGAACCCATATTTGAATACTTAAAGAGTAATAATTAGCTTATTTGATGATTCTATAAAAATCAAATGAAAACATTTAAATAATATTAAAACATAACTAACAAACGATATGAAGTAAAATTTATATCTATGGTGAACGTCAAACATTTTATAATCTCCAAAATGTTTAGAATATATTTCATTATAGGAAGTATAAACACTACTACTTCCCACTCCCCATTCTACTCTTAAAAACTGAATTAAAACCATACCCAGTTGAAAAATCCTACAAAATATTTTATGAAAAACTCATTTTTAAATAACAAATTGAGTTCTGATTTCCAAAAAATATTATTTTTGAAAAGTATGCCTAAACAAAGTAATAACAATTTAAAATGAATATTGGAAAATCAAATAAAAACATTTATATATTATCAAAATATAACTAATAAACGATATGAATAAAAATTCATATCTATGATGAACGTCAGTCAAATATTTTATAATCTCCAAAATGACTAAATGAATCGAGGAAGTAGAAAATGACATCTACTTCCACTCCCCCTTTATTTTTAAAAATTAAACATCATCAAGTATTTTTGGGTCAGCACCAGCAATTTCTACCATATATTCAGCTTCAACAATATGAAGCTTTGAAGGAATTACAATGCAATGTAGCGGACCTCCAAAATCAAAATCCCTCAGTTCCTTAATTTTACCTGCACGAACAACAACGTCCCGAGAGCCTACACGAGCAATACCCATAGCTAAAGTATCTTCAGTAATTAAACCTTCTCTTTCTAAATCATCATGAATGCTCATCAAATACTCTAAACCTTCATTGACTGTCATGTACCTGTCGTTATGAGCTTGAATATCAAGTAAAACTAAAGTGTGTAAATCCATTTTAAGATTTTCCTCAATAGCTTCATAAGGAGATTTTGGATAGAAATTATAGTCTGGAAAGGGAATTGTAGTGACTTTACCGAATTTATATCCTTGAAGACCTGAAATAGCTGGTGCAGATGATAAAATTGATGATCCATGAATTACTTCAAAATCAATTCCTTTTTTTGAGCATTGCACTAAAAAATCACTATGAGTTGTTGCAATTAGGGGATCTCCTCCTGTAATTAAAGCAACATCAGATGTTTTAGCCTCATCCATAAATTTATGTTCTTCTTCAACTTCTCCCCTAACTAAAATTTCAATTTTTTGACCTATTAGCTCTTCAATAGCTTCAAAACTTGAGCCGAATAATCGTGATGTGAAAAATTCGGCATATATTTTATCAACATTCCTCAAACATTCTAATCCTTTAAGAGATATATCCTTCTCATCAAATAATCCCAAACCCACTAAATAAAACATATACATTATATATGTACAAAAATATATAAAACTTTACAATCACTCATTCCAATACTTACAATTCTTTCATTAATATAATTATTATCACAACCCTCAATAGCATCTGACACAATTCATCAGTTGATAATCGATGCTAATATGTCATTTTCAATTATTGTCTGAAACCGCATATGCACAGTTTAAAAAAACAAAAAAGATTAAAATACATAATTTATTAAAATTCTTTAAGGAAACATCCCCATTTTTATTTGAATTAAAATTTAATTCATTTATTCCATTATACATATATAATAATTTAAACATAATAACTCTTATGAAATGTGTAAAAGTTCCATTAAGACAATTAAATGACACCCGTATAAAACTAATGGAAAAAGGTCTAATGAGCATGGAGTATAGAATAAAATCACAGGATGACTTTGGATATATTCCAATAACTGAAGACATTAGCAATTATGAAATTGTTGATATGGATTTAGAGCCAATACAAAAAGTTCCACACAATTTTTCCCAATTGCTTGAAGGAGAGCTATCACATGAAGAAATTGAGAATTTGAGAACCTCATTTGATACGATTGGAGATATTGTTATTTTAGAAATTCCTGATGAATTAGCAGATAGAAAACAGCTCATTGGAGATGCGGCTTTAAAATTTACAAAAAGAAAAACAGTCTATATGAAAAAAAGCGCAATTAAAGGAACCACAAGAGTACGGGATTTGGAATTTTTATCTGGAAATGATGATTCAATAACAATTCATAAAGAGCATGGCGCTAGGCTAAAATTAGATGTTCGTGAAGTTTATTTCTCACCTAGGCTTGCAACTGAAAGAAAACGAGTGATGGAAAATGTTGAAAATGGTGAAAAGATATTAGATATGTTTTGCGGGATTGGGCCTTTTCCTATTGTTATTGCAAAAAACAAAAATGTTAATATAACTGCAGTAGATATCAATAAAGATGCCATTTATTATCTGGATGAAAATATCAAGTTAAATAAATTAAAAGGCAGCATAACTACTTACTGCGGAGATATAAGGGAAGTTAGCAAAAATTTAAAAACACCATTTGATAGAATTATTATGAACTTGCCCGGCCTTGCCTATACTTTCCTTGATGTTAGTGTCAATTTAATTAAAGACGGAGGAATAATTAATTATTATGAATTTTCTGATTCATATGAACAGGGAATAAAACGTCTGGAAAATGCTTGCTGTGAAGTTGGAAAAGAAGTTGAAATAGTCAATACCCGTAAAGTCAAATCAACAAGCCCCGGTGAGTGGCATATAGCTATTGATGGAAAAATAACTTCAAAAAAATTAAAGAAGAAAGAAATAAAAGTTTCTTAAACTAGAATTGGATTCTGTTACTCGTCCACTCATCATCATCATTGAATGCACTGAATTTCTTTTCGTCTTCAAGATACTGTTCTATATCCCTATATAATTTAACTCTGAAAATATCCGGATAAGCTATATATAACATGTCCCCATTTTCTGAAGTTTCCTTTACATAAGTTTCTTCGAATTCGACAATTGACTCGTCTTCTTTATTAAAATGATGAACCTCGTTAGCGCATAATATTTTGAAATGCACAAAATCATCTTTCAATAACTCAGTTACCAAATCCTTAATTAAAGGAGGATACACCTTCCCTTTTCCACGTTTAATCTCCATATTATCCCTCACAGATCATTTAACAAGTCATAATTTCTAAATATTATTACAAAACGTAACTTTTAATCAAATATTTGATTTTATTAATAGAGATTAATCAAATGTTATATAAATATTTAAATTTTATTGTTTAAATAGTTATGAACGTTAGCTAAAATTAATTTTAGTATTATTATTTTTCAGTCTTTAGGCTTTGAAAGAATATTGCATATTTTTTATTTAAATTTCAGCTATAAAGTGATTAATAAAACGAAAAAAAAATTATTGTCTAAATTGGATTGATAATTCCTTTTTCGGTAATGATGCCTGTGATTAATTCTTTTGGAGTTATATCAAATGCAGGATTAATTACTTCAGTATTTTCAGGACAAATTCTTGCTCCACCATAATATCTAACTTCATCTCCATCTCTTTCTTCGATGACAGTATCATAAATTGAAATTTCATTATCAAATGTAGAATATGGAGCCGCCACATAAAACGGAATGTCATGATGTTTTGCAGCTAATGCAACCATAAACGAACCCACTTTATTTACAACACCGCCGCGAGCAATCCTATCAGCGCCGATGACAACTTTATCAATTTTTCCCTGTGACATCAGATATCCTGAAGCTACATCCGGAATTAATTTTACAGGAATATTTTCTTGCTGCATTTCCCAAACACTAAGGCTTGCACCTTGACCACGTGGACGAGTTTCATCACAAATTACATTAATATTTTTTCCAGCATCATTTGCCGCTCTAAATACTCCTAAAGCAGTTCCATAATCAACGCATGCTAAAGCTCCTGCATTACAATGAGTTAAAATAGTATCTCCATCATTAATAATTTCAGCACCAAATTTGCCAATGGCTCTGTTTGTGATCATATCCTCCTCATACATTTTTAATGCTTCAGACAGCACATCTTTACTGTGCAATACCCTATCAACTGCCCAAAATAAATTAACCGCCGTTGGTCTTGCGGATTTAATCTCATCAGCTGCTTTATCTAGATCAACGCCATGAATATCTGCAAGTGCCATTCCAAAAGCAGCGGCCACCCCAATTGCAGGAGCGCCACGTACAATCATATTTTTAATTGCCACAATAACATCCTGATAATTATCACAATACATGTGAGTTAACTCATCTGGAAGTTTTCTTTGATCAATAAGTTTTAATTTATTGCCTTCCCATTCAAGTGTTTTCATTTTAACAACCTATTTTAAAAAAAGTATAAATACGAAAAGCATAATTAAGTGTTAGTTTCTAATTTGTTATGCAAATGCATAGATTGTTTATAATTATGCTTCCCATTTAATATCCAAAATGGATTGAATAGAGAGGTATATTAAATACACCTAATTAATAATTTTCATATTCTCATTTATAAATTTTTACAAACAACCATTGAAAAAGCCTTTAATTTAGGAGTTCCTAAATAATTAAGCGCTTTCAGTCATGATAGGTACTACTTGTTTTTTACGTGAAACAACACCTTCCAACAATACGGTATTATTGTCAAGTTTCACATTATACGCTTTTTCAACTAACTCTGCATTTTTACCTAATGCTATAACTTGAGAATTGCTATTTACAATATCAGTAATCAAAAGCATGAATAAATCAAGATTTTCCTTATCTATTACCTTATTAATGCCTTCTTCCAAATCATCCTTCATCGCCATTACATCATTAATATCTGCAGTATTAACTTGATTTACAATTGATTTGACATCTTTAAAATCAATTTGTTTTGCATCTAGAGCTAAAATTTCATCAATTGTGAAGCTACTCAAATCAGTGCCTGCTTTAAGCATTTCTAAACCATACTCTTCAGCATCGACTTCAGCAATTTTAGCAAGTTTTTCAACAGCAATTTTATCATCTTCAGTAGTTGTTGGAGATTTTAGAAGTAAAGTGTCTGAAATAATAGCAGACAACATTAAGGTAGCTATTTCTTTTGAGATTTCAACTTCATTTTCCCCATATAATTTAAATAAAATAGTTTCAGTACAACCTACAGGTTCAAATCTTAAGAACAATGGATATGAAGTAGCTAATGCTAATTTATGATGATCAACAACTTTTAAGATATTTGCATTTTCTAAATTATCAACTGATTCCGCTGGAGAGTTATGGTCAACCAATATGACATTTGCCCCATCTACAACATCGTCTAAAAGTTCAGGTGCATCAATATCTAAAAAATTTAAGATAAATTCCGTTTCCTTATTAATATTTCCTAATCTATACGCTTTAGCGTCAGTATTACCTAATTCATTTTCTAAGTTAGCCATAACAATACTTGATGTTATGGAATCACTATCCGGACTTTTATGTCCAAAAACGTAAGTTTTAACCATCTTATTACTACTCCTCTAATTCAATAATATTAACTTTAATATTACTTATTAATTTTTCTTCTTTATCAATATTTAATATTGCTACAGAAGCTTTGGAGTCAATAGGTTTATTTAAACTTCCAGGATTAACTAAACACATATTATTAGTAAATTTAAAATGTGGTTTGTGGGTGTGACCGGTAATTACAATGTCCGCCCCTTGTGATTTGCCAAATTCATATAATTTCTCATAATTATCTGAAAGGTCCATACCATGATTTAAAGCTATTTTAAAATTATTCACGATTATAATTTCAGTCAAATTTAAATCAAGACTATCTGCATTACCTTTAACCGCAATAACTGGAGCGATTGTACTCAATTCATTCAGTACTTTTTGTTGAGTTACATCTCCTGCATGGAGGATTAAATCTACACCTTTAAAATGTTTACTTACATTTTCAAGAATTTCAATATTCTCTTCACCAACATGGGTATCTGAAACAATTCCGATTTTAGTCATATATTAAACTCCTTTTAAAATAATTTTTAATATTTAATATTATGTAAATAATACATTAAAAATATTTAGGTAAATCTAAAAAAAATAAATAAAAAAAGCATTTAGTAATGACTTTGGGGAGTCATTCCTAAATGGCGGTCTTCACTTTTCTTACCAGGAATTCCATAAGCATCCGCCCTACATTGAGTGCATGCTCTAAACACTGGTATAATTTCTTCAACTTCTTCTCTGACTTTTTCCATCATAGAACAGTCTGGACGTTGATAATGTTTCATTTTACCTAATGGGATCAACGGTAAAACATTCATTAAAGCAGCACCACGTTTTTTAACTTCTTTAGCTATTTCAACAATATGTTCGTCGTTTAATCCCGGGATTAAAACAGAATTGACTTTAACAACCATTCCATTAGCCGCTGCTTTTTCAACACCATCCAATTGATTTTTGATTAAAATTTTAACGGCATCATATCCTTTGTAAACTTTTCCTTCATATTTAATGAATGAATAAATATCTACAGCAATATCTGGATTAATTGCATTAATAGTAACAGTGACAGAATTAACTCCAATTTCTGCAAGTTTATCTGCATATTTTGGAAGCAATAATCCATTTGTACTCATACATTTAATTAAATCTGGTTGTTCTGCTGCCAATTTTTCAAAAAACTCAAATGTTTCCTCATTAGCCAGTGAATCTCCAGGTCCAGCAACACCTACAACTGAAATTGGACCATCTGCAGTTACATCATTAATATGAGTTATCGCATCATCAGGCTTCATTATACAACTAGCTACACCAGGCCTATCTTCCTCATTATTAATATCTCTCGTACAGAAGTTGCAAAAGATATTGCACTTTGGTGCAACTGGTACATGTGCTCTTCCGACTTTATCATGCATTTTTTCATTAAAGCATGGATGTGCTTTTGTTATATGTGCAAATCTTGAACCATTGTGTTCATTCATATACTACTCCTCCTTAAACATAACTTCTGTTAATTTGTATTGATACGAACAAATATATAAATCTTTCTACATGCCCTTATTTAATTCATCTATATATTCTTGAGCTTTTTCAATCCATGCATCTTTAATTAATTCATCAGTTGATACAACAGCTACAATATCTCCACTGGATAAGTCTTTAATGATTTTGAAACCTTCCGGCAATATTCTAAAGACCGCATCGTAAATACGCCTTTGTAAATTAGAGTGAGGATTATCAATGACCATAGTTTTCAAATCTGTGAAATCCCCTTTGATTTCAAGCTGATACCTATTTGGTTGATAAATTTCATCTCTAGAAAATTTTTTCCATAACTCCTTCAGGATATTTGGAAGATAGTTCTCATCATCAACAAGAATTCTAGTAACATCTGATTCTTTATCATAAAGTAAATTAGCTACATCCTCAAATTTAATAATAGTTGAAGTTTTCCTCATTTTAATAGCCAAGATAAACACCGGATCATCAGGATTAACATAAGCTTTTAAATCTTCTACAGAAGCACCTAAAACTAAATCTTGAAAGATTTGTTTTATGATGATTTCATAAACTTCTGCACCACGCTCATCATAACATTCAACTAACATCGAATCAATCCTTTAAAATTATTTATCATCATTTCTATGACCCATTCCAGATACTAAAAGAGCTGAACCTACAGCACCAATATGTTGGGAGTATTCCGGAACAATTACTTCAATTCCACCTAAAGTCTCACTTACTGCTTCAACAAGGCCTGAAATTAAACTAGTTCCCCCTACCTGAATCAATGGTTCACGAATATCGATTTCTTGAAGCTGTTGTTCGTAAACTTGTTCAGATACAGAGTGACAAGCAGCTGCCGCCACATCTGATTTTAAACCCCCTGCGGCAAGTGTAGTAACAAGGTCCTGAATACCAAATACAATACAGTAAGAGTTTAACATTGCTTTTCTCCAATCACCTTTAACAGCCAAAGGTCCGAGTTCGGTAATATCAACATCTAACCTACGGGAAGTCATATCTAAAAATCTACCAGATGCTCCAGCACAAATACCCCCCATAGTAAAGTTATCAGGAATACCATTATTAACAGTAATTACCTTGTTATCCATACCACCAATATCCAAAACAGTAGCTTCACCTCTTTGACAATCTGCAAGATATACTGCACCTTTAGCATTGACAGATAACTCTTCTTGAACAAGTTCCGCTCCGAATTTTTGACCCATTGTGAATCTGCCATAACCAGTAGTTCCAATACCTTCAATATCATCCCACTTGTAATCAGTTTCACTAAATGCCTCTGCTGCAGCGGTTTCAGCTGATTCGATAATATCTTTAGTAGCTGTCCAACCAGTTCCAATAACTTGGTTGTTTTCCATAAGAACCGCTTTTGTAGTAGTTGAACCTGAGTCCAAACCAAGAGTAAGTCCTTCTTGTTTTTCACGAGCAAGAATACTTCTGCGAGTTACAGTAGTAGCTAATGCTTCCATACGGATGAATAATTCATCTGCTTTAGTTCTTTCAGTGAATGAATAAGTAACTACTGGAATACGTGTATTTCTTTGTATAAATCTTCTTACTTCATTCCTGACTAATGCTCCTTCAGCACATCTAAAACAAGTTGCAATAAATACTGCATCAGGTTTGCATCTGCCTTCAACAATAGCCATAGCTCTTGCAATCATTAATTTTAAACTTGAACTTTGAGCTGAAAATCCAAATTTTTCATAAGATTCATCAATATAATCTAAATCAATTTCTGGAAGAATAATTTCAGCACCGAACTTATTTGCTGCTTTTTCAATCTCCTTTTGAACACCACTATACTCTGTTCCACATGAAACTAATGCTATTTTAACCATTTATTCTTCCTCCTTAACAGTCTCTTCAAGTGAATCCACAAACTCATTGATTTTATTTACCATTAAATAAGTTTCATCTTGATTTGTAGGATAAGTTAATTCTAAAACTGGAATTCCCTTATTTCTAAGTAAAAATATTGATAATTCATTAGTTCTTGCACAGCCAATGCACCCAAAGCCATAAGGGGCATTATCAACTATAATAGCCGCTTCAGCTTCATCTATAAGTGGTCCAATAATTGACATTCTTCCACGAACGCCTGAAGGAACTTCGATAGCTGCATACCTAAGACCTTTAATTGGATCGTCTTCTGTAATATTCATTGGTGGAGAATCAATCTCCGGATCTTTTATTTTTTGTCTAATTTGTTTTTGTAAAACTAAAGGAGTGTGACCTCTCCTTTCAAGTAAATCTGCTAAAATTAATGAATTTGGAGGATATATTCCGATTTTAACCATAATTACACCTACTCTTCTTTATCTAAACATTCATTCATGATTTTTTTAAATTCATCAACACTAATTGGTTTTTTCTCCTCTATTTCAACTTCTTTAGGATTTTCTAAAGCGTTAGAAACAAAACCAAGTATTCTGTACTCCTTTTCCATTTGGTGGAAACCTTCTCTAGGTCCAAATCTGTGACCTCTACAACGTCTAGGGTCACCTGGAGCAAATCCTCTTTCTTTTGTAAAAATATGATGTGGGTCGAGTTTTCTAATCTCTTCAATGGCCTTATAAACATGTTCACTTTTTCCACTAATCATAGATCCATAGCATGTATTTTTTATTGTAAGTGGCAGGCCAAGCATATGAAATGCAGTTACAACTTCCTGTTCACTTACATGAGCTCCCGGACCAATAAAAATCATACGAGTGATTACATCAGGATCCCAATCTTCTGTACCCAAATCAGGACTCATGGTTAGATTCTGTGACATACACTACAACTCCTTCATTTAATTGTTCAATATAATCATAATCAGAAGTAATATCTCCAATTATATTTGTTGATTCGAAATTCTCCGCAGTTGGGCCAAAATCATAATTATCTTCAAATCTAATACCAATTAAACCGGCATTTTTTGAAGCCATGTTTGAAATTCCAATTTGACCCCTTATTACCTTCTCAACAGGATTGTTTTCAGGAACTAAACCTTTAGCTAATTTCTTATCACCTTCAAAGATAACAATATGCATTCCAGGTACTGCAAAGTGAACTTTAATTTGACCAACTGGATTTTCTAAAAGACCTGACATGAATTTAAAGTACCTTACAGATCTTGGCGCATTTTCGTTAAATTTGATAGTACATAAATCTTCTTTATTAACTGCTTTAGTTATTACCTTGCCTTCTCTTAAAATATCAATTGTATGCTTTGGAGTTTGTTCAACAATGATGGCATTATCATCCACAATTCCATCAATCATATGCTCAACACCAACGGCAGATAACATTTCGCTAGCTTCACGTTGAGTTTTATTTAATAACATCAATCTTTGTTGTTCAGATTTAACTGTTATGAAGTCATTTTCCTTTGCAATATCAATAATCTCCATACCATTTACAATTTGACCAACAGTAGTGTGATTTGGAGTCAATACTCTATTTGCACGATAAATATATAATCTCCCAACACCAACACCAGTATTTCTAACCGTAATAGTTCCTCTACTTCTTAAAGTATTATCCTCTTTAGGTTTTTCGATTCCTGCAAGTTCATAAAAACCTACAAATGATTCACTATCGTATGAAACTTTTATTCTACCATCCTTAATAAGCGAGAATAAATGTTCGACACATACAGGAGAGTCTTCATTAATATTAAATGAAATATAAGTATATAATTCATTACCTTCTTCTAAAACAGTGTTTAAATCAGATACTGAAGCACTATCAGTAGTTGTGCTTCTTTCGATAACCGGTTCAATACCAGTTACTTTATCATCATCTGTCAAATTATCCAATGTTTTTTTACCACCAATAATATGGGCAAAAATACCCTTATTGTATTGAGGTACACTGTAGACATTTGTAGTATTCTCTTTAAGCATTATTAAATGAGTTGACTCATTACTAAAACTAGATAAACTTAAAACAACATCTCCTTCAAAATATTTATACTCATCAGAAGTGGGTTCTAAATCAGTTACAATAGGACCAATAGCAACCTCAGTTGGAGTTGACCATCTTATATCTAAATCGACAAATTCCCCATATTGATTTTTCCACACATCAACCAGAGGTTTGGCCTCATCAGATTCGTCTAATTGAATAATTATTGAACCCTTGTTTGTTTTAATTTTATACTTGCTAATATTTTTTTCCAGCTCTTTTTTACCTTTAATTAAGCAAATAATACTTCCTGGAGTATAAGGAGCATTTGTTTCATCAATGACATCTTGAATTGTTGAAGCATCTGCTACATCAACCTCTTCTCCATTAATTTTAACTAACATACAATCTCCAATAATAATTTTTAATATTATATATATTTAATATCCTCATATAAAATAATTATTAATTTTATTTTGAAAAATTATATTAACACAAAGTTATAATGTTAATAACAAGGAGGGAAAAAAAACTATGAAAATTACAAAAAAGCAGGTTTTCTCTTTACTAGTTATTTTGATTATTATAGTTGGAGCAATGTCAATAGCTAATGCATATACTGGAACTGGTTTTACACACAATATTCCAAGCTCCAAATACTCAAATCTATTAGCATCCGATATTTTAAATGAATACAACGACACCGAATGCAATGTTGAAGAATGTGGAGTTTGCACTAAAGTAGTTGATGGGGATACCATATATTTAGACAATGGCGAAAAGATCCGTTTTGTAGGAGTTAATACTCCCGAGCGAGGTGTTGAAGGATATATCACTTCTAAAAATTTTGTTCAAAAATTATGCTTAAACAAGGAAGTTGGAATCGATGTCGATGATTCAAAACACTCAGACAAATATGGCAGAACATTAGGTGTGGTTATTGTTGACGGCAAAAATGTTAATGAAATGCTTTTAAAAGAAGGGCTTGCAGAAGTGATGTACATACCACCAAGTGAATTTTATCCCTATGATTGGGTAAATAACATGACACATGTTCCGAATTCATACAATACCTCTGCAAATATCGGCTCTGACTCCGGTTCAGATAGTGGAAATTATGTTGCTAATGTAAATACTGGAAAATTCCACGAAGCTGGCTGTAGATGGGCTCAAAAAATATCTGAACATAATAAAGTTAGTTTTGACAGTAGAAATGATGCAATAAGTCAAGGATATCAGCCATGTAAGGTTTGCAATCCTTAACTGTTACTTCTTTAAAATAATTCTTGCTAAATTCAATGTATAAACTCATTTAAATATAAATACTGGATTCTTTTCCCGATTAAATACTTCTTCTTGTTTGGATTGATAATTCAAATAAAGTGAATTTGAATCAATAATTTCACCAACTACTGCTGTTTCGATGGAATATTTGGACAAATATCCTATTATATAATCACATTTATCCTCACTTGTTGTGAAAACAAAACCAGAACCCGGATATGACCTAAGCCAATCCACCCATTCAACACTTTCATTTCTAGGAATATCCTCCAAATTAACAACAGCTCCTTTATTGGAAGTTTCTAAAAGCATTTCAAGAGTTCCCAATATCCCAGGATTAGAAATATCCTTACCGGATTTAATATAATCATGTTCAGCCAAGTATCGGACTGCTGTAATTTGGTCCTGAACAAGTTGCGGATCTTTATCGTAAGTAGTATCCCAATTTAAACTAAACATTTCATGAGGTTTGCCGTCAAGGTCAATTGCAACAAGCACTTTATCTCCAACTTCTGCTCCAAAGCTTGTTATAATTTTATTCTTTTGAGCAATGCCCACAATTGCAACACCTAAAGAGTCCACATCGCCATCAGGATGCAAGTGTCCTCCAACCATTGGAACACCAAACTTTAAACAACCATCTTTGATTCCATTTAATAAATCTTCATAAATCTCATCATTGCTTATTGACATTATATTAACCATTGCAAGGGGTTTTCCACCCATTGCTGCAATATCATTTACATTAACAAGTACTGAACAATATCCTGCCCAATAAGGATTTAAATTCATTATGTCTCCCCATATTCCATCAGCAGCGATAAGAAGTACTTGATTATTTCCAATATCAATAGCTGAAGCATCATCCCCAATATCTATTACAACATCTCCAGAAACATTATAAGATTCTTTTAAAAGAGATATTACATTATCTATTGAGCTTTTACGTGACACTCCTTTAAATTCTTGAATTTCCTTTACGAGATTTTTAAAATCCAACATTCCACTTCCAAAGTTTAATTGATATATTTAATATTATATTTGCAGTTAATATTTTTTATTGTTTCTTCAATCTTGACTTTTACTTCATCAATATTTTTAAAATCAAATACCTCCACATTGTCTCCGAATATTTCTTTTTTAATATTTTGACCACAGACATCATCAAAACCACTTTCAACTTCAAATATTATAGAGTTTTTAACTTTAAATCCATCTTCGACAACCTTATCTAAATCTCCATCAGTAATTCCAATTACAGGTATATCAAATCTATAAAGAATGTCTGAAGATATTAATGTTGTATCATCACCAACAGTTATAACAAGATTGGAATCTTTAAATTGATAAACATCCTCCCCAGCATGATCAAGAAATGTTACTTTGAAATCCTCGGATTTGTCACGAGCAATAACCCTTGGAGTTACTTTAGCATGCCTCAAAAGTCCAGTTTTAATAATTGCCTTGTCAAGATTAACTTCACCTAATTTTTCCAGTCCATGGATTTTAAGCTCTCCACCAATTATATCAACAATATGATTATCTTTTGCAATCAATACTAATTTATCAGAGTTAGTTTTACCAATAACAACACTATTAACCATTATATTTTCGCCAGGACTAACCCCATGAACAACACGTTGATTTATACCTTCACTATCTTGTTTAATATGGCGTTCATAAACTTCCTCAGGGGACACAATATCCAAATTTAACTTTAAAGACAAATCTTTAACAATGTCTAAATTATGATTCCATGGAATAATACTGCCATCGGCTTCGCCAGGACGTTCAATTTGAATTATTGGAATATTGTCATCAGGTATTTTATTAACATAATGACTATAAACTTTATATCCGAAAACCTGACCGGTTACATCAGATTTTCCATAATTAAGTAAAAAAATTACATCAACATCATCATGAAATATTTTTAACGAATCACTAGGAACTAGTTTACGGGAAATATCGATAACATCTTCCAAACTTGCATCAATAACGGCAGTTCTGCCCATAGTCCCACCAAGTCGTGCTTTAACATTACCATAACCTTTAAGAATATCAATTAACTTTAAAGCATACCCCAAATCAATTATATTAGGTCCATGGACAACTACACCAATTCTCATTTATCCACCTTAACCCGTTTTTCATAAATTTTAGACCCGCAGATTTCACAATCATCAAATATATAATCTTCATCATATTCTTTCTTACAACCTTGACAAACCTTCTTCCAATTATACACCCCTTTGATTCCATCAGTCATTATGCTGGAATAGGGAATGTTCATGATTTTTAAAGTATTTTGAATTGTATAATCATCACTAATAACTTTCACATTTTTCCCCTGTTGAGACAACATATCGGCCAACGCAATCAGTTTTTTATCCGGCAGAGATAATCTTAAAACATCACCTGAGGAAGATATGATTCTTTCAACTTCACTAACATAACTAGAATCCGCATCCTGAATAATCAATTTACCCTCATCACATGCCATATCAAAGACTAGTCTTGATTCAAAATCTTTAATTTCAGCAGTAATTTCGGGAACAGTGAAATTATTATTAGAAAGCATTTTAAATCCATTTATAAAAGCTGATGCATCTAAAATATAACAAATTTCCATATGGATATATTTAAATTTACAAATTAATAAAACTTAAGAATTTCATCATGCAAGTACTGAATAGATACCGAAGACTTATTGAAAAGTTACTGAAAACATTTAGAATAACTTTTTAAGAGTTATTGTAAGTTTATAGAAAAAAATATTTAAATTCCAATGATAAATTTAATAGTACCTGAAAATTCATCGAGATTTGAAAAAAAATACGGAGGATAAAAAGATGGATAGCACAAATGAAATTAATAATGACATTAAATTTCTTGCAAAATCTGAAATTCGCTTAAAAATCTTAAGTGAATTATATAAAAACCCAAATAATGTAAAAGGCATTGTTAAAAAGACTAAAATAACTTATAGCTCTGTTTCAAGCAATCTTGGAAAATTAGAGAAAAAAGACTACATTACAAAAATAGACAAAAAGTATCATGTAAATCCAATGACTGAAGTTTACTTCAACTCAATCATGGAATTTAAACAAAGTGTAGATTTGATTTATAATTATGACGCATTCTGGAACAAACATAATCTTAATCAACTAAGCATTGAATCTATAAAAAATATTAGCAATCTGAATAATTCCGAAATTATCGAAACAACATCCCTAGATATATTTAAAACCCACAATACCATTAAAAAGCAGATAATGCAATCCAGCAATATTCAAGCCATTTTTCCATACTTACATCCCGAATATCCGAAATTGATGGAAATTGTGTTAAAAAATCAAGGGTCTGTTGAATTAATAATTCCAAAATGTATTTTTAAAGAGTTCATTTTGAAAATTGATGAAAAAATTAGGAAAAAATCCATTAGAGTAGGAAAATTAAAAGTTTACAATTATAAAGGCAATTTAAACTTATATTTAACCCTTTGTGATGAAAACATTAGTTTAGGATTGTTTAAAAACGACGGCAGTTTTGATCAAAATCGGATTTTAATTTCAGAAAATCAAAAATCATATAATTGGGCTAAAGAGTTATTTGAATATGTGAAAAAAGAGGTGGTGAAATGACCAGTGCTGAAACCAAACAAGAATTAACAGAAGAATTTAGCGGGATCAAATATATTCTAACATCGAAAATGAGATCAAAATTACTTCTAAGTCTTTACAAACACCCGAAAAAACTTGAAGAATTAAGAAATGAACTTAAAAAACCTTCAGCAACAATATTGCATGGCCTAAAAGAACTTGAAACAATAAATTTAGTTAAAAAATTTCAGAAGTCATATGAATTGACTTCGAATGGTTTTTTATTATCGACCAACATGATAAAACTTATTGAAAATTGGAATTCAGTGAATAAAAATAAAACCTTCTGGAATAGCCATGACATCTCACAGCTTCCAGAAGACCTGTTAAAAAATATTTACCTCCTAAAAGATGCCGAATATGTTAATTCAACAACAACAAATCTATCAAATGCATTTAATACCTACATAAATCTAATTTCCAATACAAAAAATTTAGATATAATTTTACCAATTTATTCTGAGAATCACTTAAAGTATTTTATAGAACTTTTAAGAAAAGATAAATTAGATAGTTTGAATTTGATAATTAATAAAAAAATATTGAATTCCATGAAGAAAAATGATATTTTAAATGAATCTATCTTGAAAAATGAAAAAGTTAGCATAAAATGCATTGATGAAGAATTGAAAATATTTTTAACATGTTCGGATGATTTTATGACATTGACGTTATTCTTTAATGACGGCCATTATGATGATTCACAAATATTGGTTGCAAAAGACGACAATGCTATTAAATGGGCAACAACCCTTTTAAATTTCATTTAATAACTAAAACAGAGGGTGAGTAATGAACAATGAAAAAATAATATCGCAAGAAAACAAAGAACTATCAATACTATTAATGGGTCGAAATGGCGGAAGAACAACAATTAGAATAATTGATGAAATATTGGTTAAACCACATAATGCCAATCAATTGTCAAACAAACTCAATTTAGATTATAACACAATAATCCATCATACAAACATTATGAAAGAATATGAGTTTATAACAAAAAATGAAATTGGCAAAGCTTTTTACTTCCACCCCACAGACAAGTTAATTAAATATATTGATGAATACTATACCATTAAGCAAAAAATGCAAATATAAAAAGGTTTGAAAATGAAAAGTGAAACATCTGCACAACATCAAAAAGAAGCGTCTAAGGAATTATCATGTGGAATAATCACCCTTAGTGACAGTAGAAAATCAGAAAAATTGGATTTATCAGGCAAATTAATAGCTGAGAAAATTGATGCAAGATATACATTAAAATCTAAGAAATTGATTCCCGATGAAGCTGATGATTTGATAAACACCATAGAGAATATGATTTCAAATGGAATTGATGTTATTCTAACAACTGGTGGAACGGGCTTAGATACTCGTGACATCACTGTTGAAACAGTAGAATCACTTTTTGAAAAAAAAATAGATGGATTTGGAGAGCTTTTTAGGACCAAATCTTTTGAAGAAATTGGTTCTGCAGCTCTTCTTTCAAGAGCAACTGCAGGAGTTTATAAAAAAACAATTATATTCTCCATGCCCGGTTCTCCAAATGCTGTCAAAACAGCATTAAATTTAATTATAGAGGAATTGCCTCATTTTGTTCATCATTTGAAAAAATAATGATGAACTTTATTTTTTTAAAAGAATTCGTCAACACTTATTAAAGGTTCTAATGTAATTCCTGCTTTTTCAAATTCTTCAATAGCGCCTTCTTGTCTATCCACTACAACAAATGCCCTAACAACATTACCTCCATTTTCATGAATAGCTTTAATTGCTTTTAGAAGTGATCCGCCCGTAGTTGAAACATCTTCAACAACAATAACCTTATCACCCTCGTTTAACTCACCTTCAATAAGTTTAGAAGTACCATAACCTTTCTTTTCTTTGCGAATCATTAACAATGGCAATTTGGACTCTAAAGATACTGCAGTAGCTATTGGAACTGCTCCCAATGCAGGACCTGCAACCTTATCAATATTTTCACCATCAATCTTTTCAGTTATTAATTTTGAGATAGTGAATAAGATTTCAGGTTCAGTAATGGCTTTTTTCATATTAATATAGTAATCACTTTTCTTTCCAGAGGATAAAGTAAAATCTCCTTCAAGAAATACTTTATTTTCCTTTAATAATTCAATTAAATAATCATTTGAAGCCATTATAAATCATCTTCACCTTTAAGTAAAATTTTATCACCAATTACCTTTACAAGTTCCATTGGAACCATGTTTTCACTGGATTTAATTTGTTCTGACAAACCCATTTTTTTAAGCACTAAATCTGTAATTTCAAATGTATCTTTATCAAAAACAACATCAGACACTTTTCCAACAATTTGAATATCACAATCGAGAACTTCTTTACCAAACAATTCATCTTTAATTCTCATAAAAAAACACCTTTTTAATATTAGGTAGTTTTTAATATTAATTAATTGTTTCTAAAAAAAAAGGAAAAATGTATTAAATACAAACAATATAATAACAATATTAATTTCAAGGTGAACATATGGAAGAAAAAACATTCACAGTATCTGAGATTAATTCTTACATAAACCGAAAGCTAAAAATGGATTCTAATTTGAAAAATATCCTCATAAAAGGAGAACTTTCCAATTATAAAGATTCTTATAGGGGACATAGCTATTTTACTCTAAAAGATGAAGAAAGTCAGATAGACGGAGTAATATACAAATTCAATAAAGATCGCTTTCTTAAATTCCAACCTGAAAATGGTATGAAAGTAATTATTAAAGGTAAAATTGAAGTCTACGAAAAGAATGGAAGATATCAACTGTATGCCACAAAAATTACTGAAGACGGAGTTGGAGAGTTACATATAGCTTTTGAACAATTGAAGAAAAAACTTAATAAAGAAGGTTTATTTGACGAAACTGTGAAAAAAGAAATACCAAAATATCCTAAACGGATTGGAGTCATCACGGCAAAAACCGGAGCAGCAGTTAAAGACATTATAACTACCATAAACAGAAAATATCCTATTTGTGAAATTTTAGTATTTACCACATTAGTTCAAGGAGACCAAGCGGCCGGTCAAATTGTAAGGCAAATCAAGCATGCACAGAAATTTAATTTAGACACACTAATCGTAGGTCGTGGAGGAGGGAGTATTGAAGATTTATGGCCATTTAATGAAGAAGAAGTTGCACGGGCAATTTATGCATGCAATATTCCAGTTATAAGTGCAGTGGGTCATGAAACTGACTTTACCATATCTGATTTTGTAGCTGACCTAAGAGCTCCAACACCAACGGCGGCGGCAGATCTTGCAGTGCCGGAACTAATGGAAATTGAATATAAAATAGCACAACTGAATAAAAGAGTTAATAAATCCATTAAAAATAAATTAACATTAAATAGAACTAAATTAACTCATATTTCTGTCTCTTATACCCTTCTCCAGCCCCACGAACCTTTCCTCCTTTTCGAATGCGGCTTTCTGTTTGAAAAAAAAAAAAAAAATACGATTACATATAGTTGTATATATTAACTGTACGAAAAACATTGTTGCAAAAAACAAAAATGAACTAATTAGACTAGAAAACTCCCCTATTTTTAGAAACCCTGAATCAATGTATAAATTTAAAAGAATCAACCTAAATAATGTAGTTAACAAATTAAATATTACATCTAACAAAATCGTCACTGAAAACAAAAACAGATTATTTAGATTAGAAAACTCCCACATTCTAAAAAATCCAAATGAGATAACTAGAAAGAAAAAAGATTCATGCTTAAAGAATATTAAAAAATTAGAAATTTTAAACCCCCTTTTAACATTGAAAAGAGGCTATGCAATAGCTAAAACTGAAGATAATGTTATTTCTTCAGTTAAGGATGTTAAAGTTGGAGATGAAGTTGATATTGAATTTGAAGACGGACTTGTAAATACAAAGGTGATATAATGGAAGAAAATTTAAGTTTTGAAGAAAGTTTAGACAAATTAGAAGAAATCGTTAACAAACTAGAAAATGGAGATGTTCCTCTAGACGATGCAATTGAAGAGTTTAAAAATGCAATGGATTTAGTTAAAGTTTGTAATGAAAGATTAGAAGTTGCTGAAGAATCAATTGCTAAAATTGTTCAGGACAATGGCAATCTCGCTGAATTTAACTCTTGTGAATAAAGCAGTTAATCCAATACTCCAATAACGTTTTTATTGGATAACTATCACATTTTTCTTTTATTTGGGATGCTAAATCAAATGCATCCTCCTTTTTAATTAAATTGCATTGAACTTCATCGAATAAATTTAAAATTGAAGATGCAATAGCTACATTTTTTTGATTTCGAGCATCAGTTCTTAATTGACTAATAAATTCGAATTTATCATAATCTAAATTATCGTAAAACTCATTTATATCTAAGGCATACCTATTTATACGAACTAATGCATTTGATTGGGATTTGTTTGACAACCAAACCTGTTTTCCAATGGCTTTTGTAACAGATTCAATTACTGACTTTCCAATTAACTCTCCAAGTTTAGAGTGTTTTCCGGCATTGGTCAATAAATTATCTGAATCTTTATTTGAAAATATTGCAACACCGTCAGTTCCAGTTCCTGTTGCAAATCCATTTGAGTATTGTGATGGGATCTTTAAATTATTTAGTGCAACGGTTTTTGCTTCTGTTACTGTCATGAATGCTTCTGTCAGCGCTGATTTTTCAAGGTATGCATTTGTTAATAAAATAATATTAATTGTTCCGAAGTGAAATTCGCCGCAATCTTCCCAATATGATGCCTTATCTCCTGCCCTTGAAGCATTTGTTCTAACTCCCGCAGTTGTAATTGCAGTAACTTCTAGATTTTTAAATTTTTTAGTGACAATACTTACATTTTTCATATCAGCTAATGTAATTAAAGCAGTTGATAATTTATAATCAATATTTAACAATTCACATTCATTACACAAATATTCATAGGCATTATTGTTTTCCAGATAGTCAATTTTATCCTGGGACAAATGTTGATTGAAAACATGTTTATAAGTGTCATTTGTTCCGGCATTTAACTTAGAAGTTAAAATTCCATTACGATTAACGCCAAAATTAATCAAAATAGTATCTTTTAAATAAAATATTTCATCATTTGATGATGTTTTAAAAATAATCCTATGTGAATACATAAAAAAACAGGAAGGGACATGAAATTTTTTAATTTTTCATAAAATTTTTTATTTTAAAAATTTTTTGCAATAATTTTATTTTTCAGTTGTTTCTATTGTTTATTTCGTTGTATATTCTCTTTTTAAGTTGTGTCCTATTGTGTATAGTTTAAAATCTATATTTACTTGTTTTAAGCCTGTTGTTGTGAATTCTGTTAGGTGCATGTTTTGTTTCATGTTTGCAAATGGTAGTTC